>NZ_JBEZFT010000065.1:0-41149 GCF_040649595.1 Kribbella sp. NPDC048915
GTGGGTTCCTGACCCGTGTGAAGGGTACGGAACCCACAACACGATGGGTGAACCCACCGTGTTGTGGAAACCCGGTAGCGCCGACGACCACGCCATCACCCTCGCGCCGTACCACTACCCCGCGTGTTGGGGATTCTTCGTCGGTACACGAGCAGAGAACCCCAACTGGCGCGGATATCCGGGGGTGAACCGCGCTGGGGCACCCGTTCTCGGTTCCATCACCGCCTACGACCACCGAGAATCCAGACCAGGCCGTGCGTCAATCATCTAGGAGAGTTATCGCCACGACACTGGAGGCTTTTGCATCACCAGGAGGGTAAAACCCTCCACTGTCGCCACGCGACCTCACCACAGTCGCCACGCGACCTCACCACAGTCGCCACGAGAACTCGCCACAGTCCCCGCACGCCACAGTTCCCGCACGCCACAGTCCCCGCACGCCACAGTCCCCGCACGCCACAGTCCCCGCACGCCACAGTCCCCGCACGCCACAGTTCCCGCACGCCACAGTTCCCGCACCCGACCGTCCCCACAGTCTCCGCGCCCCACAGTGCCCGCGCGCCCACAGTGACGAACCCAACGCATAAGGCCTGGGGTTACGCGGTCCAGGTGGTGGCGATTTTGTCGACCAGCGTGATGAGTTCGTCCAGGTGGTCGCCGGTGCGGGCGCGGCCGAAGCCGTGGCGGCGGGCCCAGAACGCCGACTGGACGATGATCAGGTGCGTCCAGCGGCGGATGTGGTCCGCCTCGATCCCAGACGCCTCGGCGAACTGGTGCAGCTCGGTCTCCACCGTCGACAGGAGGTCGTCCAGAGCGCGCCCGCCGAGGTGGAGGTAGTACGCCCGGGTCCGCAGAAAGAACGCCGCGTCGTACGCCGGATCGCCGACGTACCCCTTCGGGTCGACGACCAGCCACGGCTCGCGGTCGGCGCGCAGGATGTTGAGCGCGTGGAAATCACCGTGGATCAAGGTCTCTGGCTGCTCACGGCAGTGGTCCTCGACCACTCCCAGGGCCGCGTCCACGACCGCGGACGGCAGTGGGTGGTCCAGTTCGGCGGCGTCCTTGCGTAACTGTTCGGCCCATTCGCCGGCGCGCTCCGACATTCTCGGTAGGCCGTTCGGTGCCGGAATCGCCAACTGGCGGAGCAGGTTCCCGGCGATCGGGGCGCGGTCTCCGGAGTACTCGGCGAGGCTCGTGGTGTGCACTCGCTCCAGCAGCAGCGCGTACCGTGCGTCGTCGCGTTCGTACAGCTCGACAGCGCAGCGCCCGTCCCAGGCGTCGAACGCATCCGGCTCGTGCACGTTGCCCGGATGCGGAAACGACACCTTCAGCACGGCCGGCCGTTCGCCGGAGCCACGAACCGGGACGATGACGCCGACCTGGCCGTGTAGCCAGGGCCCTTCGCGCTCGAGATTCCAGCGCTGCACCAACTCGTCGACGATCGCCGGGAGCTCCGCGAGCCAGGCCTCGCCCGCGGCACCCTCCCGTTCGACCGTGGTCCGGACGAACGCCTCCGGGATCACCCCCAGCGCTCCGATTTCGCCGAACGCGACACCAGGCTGAACAGCATGTCCTTCGGCGTCAGCTCTCCGGCAACCACCTTGGTCACGTGCTCGGCGATCGGCATCTCTACGTCATGCCGGTGCGCGAGCTCGCTGATCGACGCGCACGACTTCACACCCTCGGCGACCTGCCGGGTACCGCTCGCGATCTCCGCGACGCTCATCCCCTGGCCGAGCTTCTCGCCGAAGGTCCGGTTCCGCGACAACGGCGAGGAGCAGGTCGCCACCAGGTCGCCGAGTCCGGCCAGTCCGGAGAAAGTGTGCTCG
Organism: Kribbella sp. NPDC048915; assembly: GCF_040649595.1. NCBI lineage: Bacteria > Bacillati > Actinomycetota > Actinomycetes > Propionibacteriales > Kribbellaceae > Kribbella > Kribbella sp. NPDC048915. Next base: position 1,830 of record NZ_JBEZFT010000065.1, read on the forward strand.
TTCGCGCCCAGCGCCGTACCCAGGCGGGCGATCTCGGCCAGGCCGCGGGTGATCACCGACGCCCGCGCGTTGTCGCCGAAGCCGAGCCCGATCGCCATCCCGACCGCAAGCGCGATCACGTTCTTGCAGGCACCGCCGAGCTCGCAGCCGACGACGTCGTTGTTGGTGTACGGGCGGAACGTCGGCGAATGGCAGAGCTTCTGCAACCGCTCCGCGGTGCCTTCGTCCGCGCAGGCGACGACCGCCGCGGCCGGTTGCCCTTCGGCGATCTCCCGCGCGAGGTTCGGCCCGGAGACGACCGCGATCCGTTCCGGCCCGGCGTCGGTCAGCTCGGCGATCACCTCGCTCATGCGCTTCGTCGTACCGAGCTCGACGCCTTTCATCAGGCTGACCAGCGGTACGGCGTTCGGCAGGACGCCGGCCCACTCGGCGAGGTTGTCCCGCAACGACTGCGACGGCACCGCCAGTACGACGGCTTCCGCCCCGTCGACCGCCACGGACGGGTCATGGGTGGCCGTGATCGCTTCGTGCAGGCGGATTCCGGGCAGGTACTCGGCGTTCTCGTGGCTGTCGTTGATCGCCGCGCACACCGACTCCCGCCGGGCCCACAGCGACACCTGGTTCCCGGCGTTCGCCAGCACCGTCGCGAACGCCGTACCCCACGATCCGGCACCGAACACAGCCACCTTCATGCGTTCTCCTCACCTTTGCGGGCCTTGCGGAGGTCGTACAGCTCAGCGGGCGGGGTCTCGCCGCGCAGCTCGCCGAGCGTCTCGGCGACGCGGTGCATGATCACCGCCGTTGCCTCGTGCAACAGCTCGTTGGTCAGCGGCTTGCCCTGGAACGCGCTCAGATCGACCGGCGCACCGGCCCGCACCTGCAGCGTCTTGCGCGGCAGCAGCCGGATCCGCAGCTTGCCCGTGTAGGACTGGAAGACCTCCTGCGCACCCCAGTTCGCGATCGGGATCACCGGGCAGCCGGTCATCAGCGCGATCCGGGCGGCGCCGGTCTTGCCGGTCATCGGCCACAGGTTCGGGTCACGGGTGATGGTGCCTTCGGGGTACACGCCCACGCACTCACCGCGTTCGACCGCCGCCACCGCGTCGCGGAACGCGTCCGCGGCCTGGGCGGAGCCGCGGTGCACCGGTATCTGGCCGGCGCTGGTGATGATCCGGCCGAGCACCGGGATCTTGAACAGCGACGCCTTGCCGAGGAACCGGGGAATCCGCCGGCACTCCCAGATGAAGTACCCGAGCACGACCGGGTCGAAGTGCGAGATGTGGTTGGTCACCCACACCACGCCGCCGGTGCGCGGCATGTTCTCCCGGCCGCTGAACCGGCACTTGGTGAACACGATCATGAACGGCTTGACGATCGCGACGATCAGGCCGAACCAGAACCCACGCGGCGGCCGGGGATCCGCGTGCCTCGTGTCCACTGTTGCCTCCTGCTGCTCGTGCCGGCCGTCGCTCATGGGAGAATCCTGCCTGATGGCAGACCTACAGGTCGCTCCCTGGACCCTGGTGATCCCGGTGAAGCGTACGGCGATCGCGAAGAGCCGGCTCGCTCCGGCCTACCCTCAGCACCGTCCCGAACTGGCCCGCGCGTTCGCTGTCGACACTACTGCGGCCGCGGTCACCTCCCCGCTGGTGCAGGCCGTTCTGGTGGTCACCGACGACCCGCTGGTCGCCGCGGACGTCACCGCCGCCGGCGCCCGCGTCGTACCGGACCTGCCGGCCGCCGGGCTCAACGAGGCCTTGCTGCACGGCGCAACTGTGGCTGCTGCCGAGTTCGCGGGCAACGGCATCGCGGCGTTGTCCGCCGACCTGCCCGCGCTGCGCCCGGCCGAGCTGACCGCCGTACTCGCCGCCTGTACGGCGCCGCGCTCGTTCGTCGTCGACCTGCCCGGGACCGGTACGACGCTGCTCGCCGCAGCCCCTGGCGTACCGCTGGATCCGCACTTCGGCGTCGGATCCGCGCTGGCCCACCAGACGTCCGGCGCAGTACCGATCGAACTGACCGCGATCGACTCGGTACGGCGGGACGTCGACACCGCTGCCGATCTCGCGCGCGCCGTCCAGCTCGGGGTCGGACCGGCGACCGCGGACGTGCTGTCACTCGTGCTCGGCGCCGCCACCGGCACCGAAGGTCTAGCCTGCTGACATGCAAGCGACAGTGAGCCGGTACGACGGCGAAACGTTCTCCGGCGCCGTGCTGACCGACACCGGCATCGAGCTTCCGTTCACCGTGCACGCCGTCGCCGACACCCAGGTGCTGCATCTGCGTGTCGGCCAGCGGGTGCGGATCCAAACCAGCGGGTCGGGCGCCGACACCGTGGTCAGCAAGCTCGAGTTCGCCACCAACCTCTGACCGCGCTGCTGGTCACCTCCAGGCGGCCGAAAGCCTTGCGGACACGGCGAAGGCCGGTCAACCCTGGAGTGGGGTGACCGGCCTTCGCTGAGGTGGTGCTTGCTGGTGCCGCGATGCGACGATCAGCGCGCGGTGCGCTTCGCCGCGGTCTTCTTCGCCGGCGCCTTCTTGGCCGGCGCCTTCTTCGCGACGGTCTTCTTGGCCGGGGCCTTCTTCGCCGGCGCCTTCTTGGCCACGGTCTTCGTCGCCGTCGCCTTCTTGGCGGCCGTCTTGGCCGGGGCCTTCTTCGCGGCCGTCTTCTTCGCAGCGGCGGTCTTCGTCGCGGCGGCCTTGGCCGGAGCAGCCTTCTTCGCCGGGGCGGCGGCCTTGGTGGCGGTCGCGGCCGGCTTCGGGACTACCAGCTTCGGCAGCTTCTTCGCACCGGAGACAACGGCCTTCAGCTCCGCACCCGCGCGGAACTTCGGAACCGTGGTCTTCTTGGCACGCTTGGTCTCACCGGTCCGCGGGTTGCGCACGATGCGCGCGCCACGCTCGATGGCCTCGAAGGCACCGAAACCGGTGATGGCGACCTTGCCACCCTTCTTGGTCAGCTCACGCTGGACGGTGTCGATCACCGACTCCAACGCGTGCTGGGCCTGGCGGCGGTTTCCGTCGAAGTGCACTGCGAGCGCTTCGACCAACTGGCTCTTGTTCACTGCTTCCCTCCGTGAACACTAGGCGTCGAGCACAGCGCTCGATCTCACAGGAACGTTATGGACTCAACACGCCGTTCACAAACACCAACGCGGCAATTCGGCCTTGTTTTGGGCGATTCGGGCCACAATTTCACCCGATTCGGGGCCTTTCGGGGGTCGAAGCGGTGCCGGAGCACGGTTTTCAGAGCCAGCCGCGACGCTTGAAAATCTGGTGCAGACCCCCACAGACCAAGGCCATCAGGCCGATCGCGAAGGGGTAGCCGTACTGCCAGTGCAGCTCCGGCATGTGGTCGAAGTTCATCCCGTAGACGGTGCCGATCAGCGTCGGGGCGAACAGGATCGCCGCCCAGGCAGAGATCCGCTTCACCTCTTCGTTCTGCTCGCTGCTGGCGATCGCGAGGCTCTTCATCTCCTCGTTCTGCTGCTGGGCGACCAGGGTCGCGTTCACCGTCAGGATGTCGCGGAGCAGTTCGCGGAAGCCGTCGACCTTCTCCACCACCTCGGTGACGTGGTCGGCGACGTCTCGCAGTGAACGTTGCAGTTCCTCGTCCACGCGGTACTTCTGGAAGCCGCCGCGCAGCTGCTCGAGCATCCCGACCAGCGGCCGGGTCGCGCGCTGGAACTCGATCACCTCACGGGACAGTTCGTAGATCCGTCGCGACACCTTGGGATCACCGCGGAACACCTCGGTCTCGATCTCGTCGATGTCGTTCTCCAGACCGGCGACCACCGGCGCGTACCCGTCCACGACCTTGTCCATGATCGCGTACAGCACGGCCTCGGCACCGCGGTTCAGCAGCTCGGGATCGCGCTCGACGCGGCGCCGTACCGCGGCCAGATTGGGTGCTTCGGCATGCCGGACCGTCACCACGAAGTCCGGGCCGACGAACACATGCACCTCACCGAACTCGACCTGCTCGGTCGCGTCCCGGTAGCGCGCGGCCTTCAGGACGACGAACAAGGTGTCGCCGTACCGCTCCAGCTTCGGCCGCTGGTGCGCCTCGTTGGCGTCCTCGATCGCGAGCTCGTGCAGGTCGAACTCCTGCGCCAGCGAGTCCAGTTCGCGGCGGTCCGGGCGGTACAACCCGATCCAGGCCAGGCTCTGCGGGGACTCGTGCAGCGCTGCATAGGTCTCGGCGAGCGAGTGCGGGGACGCGATCCGCCGGCCGCCGCAGTAGATCGCGGAGTCGACGACGCTGTGTCCCTTGGGCTTCTGCTGATCGCGATGCTGCTTGTCGGCAGGTTCCAGTGCCGCGGTCGAGGCCGCGTGCTTGCGCGCGGACGCGGCGTGCTTGCGGGCGGCGGCACGCAGTGACGAGGAACGGCTGAACGCACGGATCGTGCGCAGGCGCAGGTCGGACATGAGTCATCCTCCAGCAGTGAAGCAGTGGTACGGGCGAGTGATGAGCGCACGTCTGCCCGACCCCTGCACTGTGCTGGGAGCGCCGCTGTTGCGTCGTCAGCAGTGCTGGAGAAAGAACGCCTCCGAGGGCCGGGCGAGACCGGTATGTCTGGAGGGATCGCTGCTGCTGGTCATGAGCGCCTCACCTCCCCGATCTCGCATTCCTCGAAACGGCAACCCCAGAAGGGTAACACCGAAGTTATCGCCCCCGACCCACTGCTCGTGACGGCAGGGATCCGGGGGCGACAAGTCCGCGACGTTCAGTACGTGTTCAGGCCTTGGCCGGAAGGGTGGCCGGCTTGAAGGACGGGCGGGTCGCTTCGTAGGCAGCGATCTCGTCCTCGTGGGACAGCGTGATGCCGACGTCGTCCAGACCGTTCAGCAGCCGGTAGCGGGTGTAGTCGTCGATGTCGAACGGCGCCGAGACGTCGCCGGCCGAGATCGTCTTGTGCTCCAGGTCGACCGTGACCTTGGTGCCCGGGTCGGACTCGATCGCCGTCCAGAGTTGCTCGACGACGTCCTGCTCCACCAGGGCCGCGAGCAGACCGGCCTTGCCGGCATTGCCGCGGAAGATGTCGCCGAACCGCGACGACACCACGACCCGGAACCCGTAGTCGAGCAGCGCCCAGACGGCGTGCTCACGCGACGATCCGGTGCCGAAGTCCGGTCCCGCGACGAGCACCGAGACGCCCTCGTACTCCGGCTGGTTGAGGACGAACGACGGGTCGTTGCGCCACGCCGCGAACAGCCCGTCCTCGAAGCCGGTCCGGGTGACCCGCTTCAGGTAGACGGCCGGGATGATCTGGTCGGTGTCGACGTTGCTGCGGCGCAGCGGAGCCGCCGTACCGATGTGCTGGGTGAAGGCTTCCATGATTGCGTTGCTCCTCAGGCGTTCGCGGGGACGGCGACGGGCGGCAGGTCGGCCGGCGCGGCCAGCGTTCCGGTGACAGCGGTCGCGGCGGCAACCAGCGGCGACACCAGGTGGGTCCGGCCGCCCTTGCCCTGGCGACCCTCGAAGTTGCGGTTCGACGTGGAGGCGCTGCGCTCGCCCGGCGCCAACTGGTCCGGGTTCATCCCCAGGCACATCGAGCATCCGGCACCACGCCACTCGGCGCCTGCTTCGGTGAAGATCTTGTCCAGTCCCTCGGCCTCGGCCTGCAGCCGGACCCGCCCGGAACCGGGGACGACCAGCATCCGGGTGCCCTCGGCAACCTTCCGGCCGGCCAGCACACTCGCCGCGGCCCGCAGGTCCTCGATCCGGCCGTTGGTGCAGGACCCCAGGAACACGGTGTCGACGTGGATCTCGCGCATCGGCGTACCGGCGGTCAGGCCCATGTACTCCAGCGCCCGCTCGGCGGCGACCCGGTCGTTGTCGTTGCTGAAGTCGTCGGGCGACGGGACGGTGGCGGCCAGCGGCACGCCCTGGCCGGGGTTCGTACCCCAGGTGACGAACGGCGTGATCTCGGCGGCGTCCAGCACAACCTCACGGTCGAAGGTCGCGTCCTCGTCGGTGGCCAGGCTCTTCCAGTACTCGACGGCCGCTTCCCAGTCCAGGCCCTGCGGCGCGTGCGGCTTGTCCTTCAGGTACGCGAACGTGGTCTCGTCGGGCGCGATCATGCCGGCCTTCGCGCCCCACTCGATCGACATGTTGCAGATCGTCATCCGGGCTTCCATGCTCAGTGCGCGGATCGCCTCGCCGCGGTACTCGACGATGTAGCCCTGGCCGCCGCCGGTGCCGACCTTCGCGATCAGCGTCAGCACCAGGTCCTTGGCCGAGACGCCCTCGGGCAGCGTGCCGTTGACGGTCACTGCCATCGTCTTCGGCCGGGCCTGCATCAGCGTCTGGGTGGCCAGCACGTGCTCGACCTCGCTGGTACCGATGCCGAAGGCAATCGCTCCGAACGCGCCATGGGTCGAGGTGTGGCTGTCACCGCAGACCACGGTCATCCCCGGCTGGGTCAGCCCGAGCTGCGGGCCGATCACGTGCACGACGCCCTGGTCGGGGTCGCCGAGGGTGTGGATCCGGATGCCGAACTCCTCGGCGTTCTTCCGCAGGGTGTCGACCTGCGTACGCGAGACCGGGTCGGCGATCGGCTTGTCGACGTCGTACGTCGGGACGTTGTGGTCCTCGGTGGCGATCGTCAGATCGGGCCGGCGGACCTTCCGACCGGCCAGGCGCAGGCCGTCGAACGCCTGCGGACTGGTCACCTCGTGGACCAGGTGGAGGTCGATGTAGAGGAGGTCGGGTTCTCCGTCGGCATGGCGCACCACGTGCGCATCCCAGACCTTTTCCGACAACGTCCTACCCATCAGACTTCTCCTCCTTGGATACTTGGGCCACCCCACCTGAGCGCTGCGGATCCGTGGACGGGTCCGGGGTTCAGGGCGTGTGCGGTGAGGTGCTTTCGCTCACAGTGCTCCCGATTGGGCTGCTGAAGCGACTTGCGTTCCACGATTCGAGACGGCAATATCGTCTCATGGACAACTCTAGCGGAGTCGGTGTTCTCGACAAAGCGGCCCTGGTTCTGTCCGCCCTCGAGTCCGGGCCCGCGACGCTCGCCGGTCTGGTGGCCGCCACCGGACTGGCCCGCCCGACGGCGCACCGGCTGGCGGTCGCCCTCGAGCACCACAGGCTGGTCGGCCGCGACATGCAGGGACGCTTCGTGCTCGGGCCGCGACTCAGCGAGTTGGCCTCGGCCGCGGGTGAGGACCGGCTGCTCGCGACCGCGGGCCCGGTGCTGGCGCGACTGCGGGACATCACCGGTGAGTCGGCCCAGCTGTTCCGCCGCCAGGGTGAGTACCGGGTCTGTGTCGCCGCCGCCGAGCGTCCGTCCGGTCTGCGCGACACTGTGCCGGTCGGCAGCCAGCTGACCATGTCCGCGGGCTCGGCCGCCCAAATACTGCTTGCGTGGGAGGACCCGGAGCGGATGCACCGCGGTCTGCACAACGCCTCGTTCAACGCCGCCGCCCTGGCCGGCGTCCGCCGCCGTGGCTGGGCGCATTCGGTCGGCGAGCGCGAGCAGGGCGTCGCGTCCGTGTCCGCCCCGGTCCGCTCCCCCAGCGGCAAGGTGATCGCCGCGGTGTCGGTCTCCGGCCCGATCGAGCGCCTGTCCCGGCAACCCGGCCGGATGCACGCCCCCGCGGTCATGGCTGCCGCCGAACGCCTCTCGGAGGCGCTGCGCCGCGCCTCCGAGTAACTGTCAGAGCTGCCAGACCTGCCCCATCCCGCTGTCGACCAGTGCGGCCCGGTCCGTGGCCGCCTCGTACTCACAGTAGGCCGGTCATTGCCGAGACGTGCATCACAGGATCACCATGAGGGAAAGATGGAGCCTTCAAGGGAGGTCCGACATGGCGCAGGACTGGCTGACTCTCGGGTGGAAGATGTTGCTCGTGCGCGGTGCGCTCGGCATCGTGTTCGGCATCATCGCGATCGCCTGGCCGATCTCCACGGCGATTGCGCTGGCCCTGCTCTGGGGCTTCTGGGCCCTGGTCGACGGGATCGGCTCGATCGTTCAGGCGTTCCAGCCGGACTACCAGGGCAGCCGGCTGTGGCTGATCCTGCTCGGCGTGATCGCGCTGATCGCGGCGTTCTTCGCGATCACCAGCCCGGGACTGACCGCGAAGGCGCTGACCTGGATCCTCGGGATCTGGCTGATCATCCGCGGCGTCTTCGAGATCGTGGGGGCCTTCGGCAGCCGGCAGGTGATGCCACGGTGGTTGCTGGTCGTCAGCGGTCTGCTGTCGTTGCTCATCGGCGTGCTGTTCGCGGCCAATCCAGGCGCCGGAGCGGTGAGCATCGCCGTACTGCTGGGCGTCACGGCACTCGTCTGGGGCGTCGTCCTGATCGCGGTCGCGCTGTCGGTCCGCCGTACCCACTCGGGGCCCGCGCACCCCAGTCCGTCGCCGGCGTGAGGGTCAGGCGCCGCCGTACGGCACGGTGATGATCTCGAGGTTGTGCCCGTCAGGATCGTCCCAGTACAGACCGCGCCCGCCGTCGTTGGTGTTGATCTGGCCCTCGTGCCGGTGGAACGGATCGGCCCAGTAGGTGAGTCCGCGCTCGACGATCCGGGCGTGGATCTGGTCGAACTCGTCCTCGCTCACCAGGAAGGCGTAGTGCTGCCGATGCGGCCGGCCGTGGTCGTCGGCGAAATCCAGCGTGGTCCCGTTCGCCAGCTGCACCACGGCGAACGGCCCGTAGCTCGACGGCTCACCGAGGCCGAGAATCTCGGTCAGAAAGCGCGCGGACGCCTCCTTGTCGGTGCAGCTCACGATCGTGTGATTGAACTCGACAGCCATGTGCTCAGGCTACGGGTTCTGTGCCGGGTGCTGCCTGGTGAAGGTGGGCGGAGGCGATCGCGGTGAGTTCGGTGGCCATGTGGATGTTGCCGGGGCCGTCGGGGTGCAGACCGTCCGGGAGGTGGTGGGCTTGGGCGGGGCCGAGGATGTCGAGGCCGTTGATCGGGTGCACGTCGGGATCACCGGAGTCGTGCAGGATCTGGACAGCTTCGAGGACCTCCGCGCGCATCTGGGCGAGCGTCATGCCGGTGGCACCGACCTGATCCTCCCGGCTCGGCGAGAAGATCGGCGCCATGACCAGGATCGGTACGCCGGGATGCCCGTCGCGGATCGTACTCACGAACCCGAGGATCGCCGGCAGGAACGACCGCCGGCTGAAGCTGCCCTGACCGTAGATGTTGATGCCCAGGCAGGCGATGATCAGCTCGGCAGGCAGATCCCGGATGAGCCGCGCGATCATCGGGTCCAGGTGACACTGTCCGCCGAACCCGAGGCAGGTCAGATCCATCTCGAGCTCGCGCGCGACGAGTGCCGGCCACGTGCGCGCCGGCGATTCGGCTCCGCCCGCATGTGTGATCGAACTGCCGTAGGTGACGAGCCGCGGCCGGTGCGACGGCGGCGCCACTGCGACCCGGGCCGAGTGGTCGACGGCCAGCTCCACGAGCCGGACGTCACCGGTCTGCGGAAGCCACAGTTCGGCCAGCTTCACGCCGTCGGCCAAACCCTCGAACGCGAAGGAGCCGTCGACCGCGACGACCGTGGAACCGAACAGTACGTCGTCGATCACCAGATCGACCACCAACTCGACCGCGGCCACGTCCGCGCCGGACTCGTCGACCGGCACGAAGCGGCCGGCCAGTGTTGTCGTATCGGTCTGAACAGCGATCCTGATCCCTGCCTGAGCGCGTGCCTGGGTCTGCAGGCGCTCGCCGGGAAAGAGCCGCAGCCGGCTGAGCGGCAACCGCCACCCCCGTGACCAGTCGGCCGTGTGCTCGACCTCGACGGCCCCACGCCAGGTGAGGACAGGATCGGCGGCCGGGATCGCTCGCAGCGGCCCGGTGCTGGAAAAGGTCATCTACTTGATCCCCGAATGCGCGAGAGCTTCCATGAACTGCCGCTGGAAAATCACGAACGCCGTCGCGACCGGGATCAGCGCCGAGACCGCCGCGGCCATCGCGATGCCGGCCGAGATACCGCCCTCGGCATCGGCGAACGTCGTCAGCCCCAACGGAATCGTGAAGTTCTCCGGGTTCGTCAGCATCACCAGTGGTGTCTCGTAGTCGTTCCAGCTGCTGACGAAGCTGATGATCGCCAGCGCGGCGAGCATCGGCCGGACCAGCGGCAGATAGACCCGCCAGAACACCTGCCACTCGTTGGCGCCGTCGATCCGGGCCGCTTCGCCGAGCGCCTCGGGCGCGGTGACGAAGGCCTGCCGGAGCAGGAAGGTGCCGTACACCGTGAACATGCCCGGCAGGATCAGCGCCCACAGCGTGTCGTACAGCCCCAGCTGCTGGAAGAACATGAACCGCGGAACCAGCAGCAGCTGGGACGGAATGATCGCCGTCGCCAGGTACAGCAGGAAGATCTTGTCCCGGCCGCGGAACCGCAACCGGGCGAACGCGTACCCGGCCATCGCGGACGTCGTCAGGTCCCCGACCACTCCGGTGAGCGTCACGATCAGCGAGTTGCCGTAGTACGTGATCATCGACTTCTCGCCGATCCACACGTCGGCGTAGTTCGCCCAGTGCACCGGGTCCGGGATCCATCGGATCGGCAAGGTGAACACGTCGATGTTGCGCTTGAGCGACGACGAGAGCATCCACAGGAACGGGACGACGAACAGCACCGCCAGTCCCCAGCCGAGGACCGTGTTGCCCACGGTCCGGGTGGCGCGGCGTCGGCGAACGACGGCCGAATGCAGTGCCCTCGTGGAGGTGGTGGTCGAGGTGGTCATGTGTACAGCCCCCGTCCCTTCTGGAACCGCCAGAGGAACGCCGTCAGCACCAGGACGCCGACGAAGCTGATCATGCCGATCGCCGCCGCATAGCCGAACCGGTAGAACTGGAACCCTTGCTGGTACATGTAGTACGACAGTGTGGTCGTGGAGTCGCCCGGTCCGCCCTGAGTGAGGAACGCGATCAGCCCGAAGCCCTGCGACTGACCGATCGTCATCGTGATCGCCAGGAACGTCGTCGTCGGCATCAGCGCCGGCCAGGTCACGGTCGTGAACTTGCGGAAGGCACCCGCGCCGTCCAGCGCGGCCGCCTCGTACAGGTCGACCGGCATGCCCTGCAGGGCCGACAGGTAGAGCACCGCGTTGTAACCGACCGCCGACCAAATGGCGATCAGCACCAGTGACGGCAGGCCCCAGGTCTGGGAGATCAGCCAGTCCGGCGGTGAGCCGACACCGACCGCCCGGAGACCGCTGTTGACGAGCCCGGAGTCAGGGTTGAGCAGCAACAGCCAGACCAGGCCGATCGCGACCGAGGTGACCACGTGCGGCAGGAAGAACAGCACCCGCAGCACCGTGCGGCCGGGGATGTCGCGGTTCAGCAGCAACGCCAGTCCGAGACCGCCCAGCATGGTCAACGGGACCGCCGTACCGGCGTAGAACACCGTGCGCGCGGCAGCCGACCACAACGCGCCGCTGCCGAGCGCCTGGGTGAAGTTCGACAGACCAGCGAAGCTGATGCCGTCGAGACCCGACACCACGTTCCAGTTCGTGAAGGCGATCGCGATCGCCGCGAGCAGTGGCACCAAGGTGAAGCACAGGAACCCGATCAGGTTCGGCGCGATGAACAGCCAGGCCGACCGGTTCGCCCGGCCGGTCGGCTGCGGTCGGCGTCGAGTGCCACTGAGGGCGCGGACCGCGCTCGTGGTCGCGGTCACCCGGCCGCCTTGATCGCCTTGTCGGCCTCACGGGTCGCCTGGGTCACGAAGTCGTCGACCGAGCGCTGACCGAGCAACACCTCGTCGTGCAGCTTCGTGTACATCGTGTCGATCTCGACCGCGCCGGTGGTGACCGTGTCGATCGGGATCTTCGGCGCGCTCTGAAACAGCGCCTTCTCGAAGGACGCGACGTCGTACAGCTTGTCGCGGTCCGGGCCGAGCAGGTCGGCGACCGCCTGCGATTGCTTGGCGGGATCGAGCAGCGACGGCAACCGGCCGCCCTTGATCATGTAGTTGCCGTTCATCATGCAGTACTTCACGAAGGTCCAGGCCGCCTCCTGGTTCTCGGACTTGGCGCTGATCGAGATGTGGTCGCCGATCGCGCCGTCGTTCCAGGCTTCCTTGCCCTTGACCGGCACCGGGTTCGGTACGGCGCGGATCTTGAAGTCGTGCGGGAATTCCTTGAGGTCGCTGGCGTAGCGCAGCACGAACAGCTGCGCCGGCAGCATCGCCACCCGGCCGGTCAGCAGCGGGCCGTGGACGAACGTCTCCAGCTTCTCGGCCTTGATCGTGCGTTGCGGCAGCGCGCTGCCGTCGGCCTGCATCGCGAGCGCCAACTCGAGGTACTGCCGCCAGATCGGCTGACCGAACGACGACGACTTCCCGTCCTCGCTGTAGAAGTAGTTCGGGCCGATGGTGTAGCGGTGGATCGGCGGCGTCTTGAACGAGCCGAACACCTTGCCGGCCTTGCTGAGCCGGCGCGCCACGTCGTGGTACTCGTTGACGTCCCAGCCATCCGGAATCGTGATTCCGGCCGCGGACAGCATGCTGTCGTTGACGAAGATGACGGTCGGCGACGTCTGCGCGGGGACGGAGTACACCTTGCCGCCGATGGCGACGTTCGTCGCGGGCGATTTGTCCGCGGCGAACTTGGCCAGGTCGGAGTCACCCGCCACCTTCTCCGACAGGTCGACCGCCAGCCCGGCGTTGACCCGCTTGGTCAACGTGGGCGTGTCGTAGGTGTAGAAGACGTCGATCGGCACGCCGCCCTGCAGCGAGGTGTCGAGCTTCAGCTTGCCCTGGTCGTCGTTGACGTACCGCGTATAGGTGACCTTGATGTCGGGATGCTCCTTCTGGAACGCCGCGATCAGGTCGTTGGGGCCACTCTCGGGCGGCACCCCGCCCCACACGTTGAGGACTCCGCCGCCACCGCCACCGCCGGCACCGTTGCTCTTGCCGCACGCGGCCAGGAATGCGGCGCCGGTGGCACCCGCCGCCATTTTCAGCGCTGTACGCCGAGAAAAACTTGTTGTGGTCACACCGGGCTCCTTGGAGACGTACTGCTCGGACGAAACGTTCGGGAGTGCGTGGGTGGTGCGGTGCTCAGGGCGCGTCGAGTGCTGACTCGACACTGCGGCGGCCGTCGTGCAGCCACAGCCGGAGCGTCGCCGGATCCGCGGCCTCGACCGGACCGGTCAGGGCGAGCGCGACCGGGTGGTCCTCATCGGTCTTGATCGGGATCGCCGCGCCGACGCGGCCCTCGTAGCCCCATTCGGGCAGGACCAGGACGTCGTGTTCGACATGGGCCCGCGCCCAGTCGAGGACCTCCTCCTCCGTCTGCGGCACCACATCCGTGCCGGGCCAGCCGTACCGGCCGCGCGACTGCCGGAGGACCTCCAGCGCCTGCTCCTCGGGAAGATCGACGAGCATGCGCAGACCGGGGGCGGACAGATGGACCGGGAACCCCATGCTGAAGTCGATCGACCCGCTGTGGTGCCTGGTCCGCAGGAAATAGATCATCTCGCCACGCCAGATCATGCAGAGCGTGACCTCGACGTCCGGGTGCGCCGCCGCGATCGCCTCCATCGCCGCCCGGGGTTTCCGGATCATCGGAAACCATGTCGTCGCGGAGGCCAGCGACAGGACACCGAAGTCGGGCGCGAAGCGCCGGTCCGGCGTCTTGCGGACATACCCGACCTGGGTCAGCGTCGCGAGGATCCGCGACACCGAACTCTGATGCACCCCGATCCGCCGGGCGATTTCGGTCGCGGTCATCGGCGACCCCTCGTCGACCAGCAAGCGCAGCACATGAAGCCCTCGCGCCAACGCCGACGCGTTCTCGGTGCCTAGGGCATCATTCTGCATGCCCGGAAGCTAGCATGCACCTGATGCATGGACAAGAGCTCGTTTGCATATAACTCATAACCGCCTCGGCGGCATGCCAGGCGGGAGTCGTGAGCGGGTCCTGGTCGTCAGGTGGTGCAGCCGCAGGAGGCGCCGGGGATCAGTTCGTGCGAGAGGACATGGCGGGCCGCCGGTGGGTTGGTGGGGTCGAGGAGGAGTTCGACGGCCCGGTGGGCGGTTTCCTCGATCGGCTGGCGCACGCTGGCCAAGGGCGGGATCGTCACCGAGCACTCGGTGGTGCCGTCGAAGCCCATCACAGCGACGTCTTCCGGCACGCGCAGACCGGCCTCCCATGCGGCGTACAGCACGCCGAACGCCTGCTCGTCCGTCGAACAGTAGATCGCGCGCGGCGGTCGCTTCTGCGTGAGCCACGGCCGTACGGCGTCACGCGCCGCGAACCGCGAGACGGGCGAGGCGATGTACCGCGCGGACGCTCGTGGATGCGCCTTCAATGCGCGCTCGATACCGCGTCGGTGTTCCGCCGTACCGGGTGATTCCTCCGGCCCGGTGACGACGCCGAGCGTGCGGTAGCCGTGCGACAGCAAGTGATCCGCCGACGCTTCGGCCCCGGCGACGTAGTCGATCGACAGCGTCGACACGGTCACGCCGTCGGGTACCGGGTGCAGCGCGACGACGGGTACGCCGGCAGTCTCGAACCGCTGGATCGCCGGTTCGACGAGCAAGGAGACCAGGACGACGCCGTCGACCTTGCGCTCGATGAACGAGCCGATGTGCGCCGACTCCTGCTCCGGATCGCCGGCCGAGTCGCCGATCAGCAGCAGGTGGTCGTGCCGGCGCGCGTAGTTCTCCAGGTGCTCCGCGAGCGTGGCGAAGTACGGGTTGCGGATCTGCGGGATCAGCAGGCCGAGCGAGTACGTGCGGCCTGCGCTCAGCGCCCGGGCGAGGATGTTCGGCCGGTAGTCGAGTGCGGCCGCGGCCTCCAGCACCCGGCGGCGAGTCTCCGCCGACACGGGCCGAGGGCCGTTGTTGAAGACGTAGCTGACGACCGCGGTCGACGTACCGGCGCGCTCGGCGACGTCACGCGCCGTCGCCATCGATCTCCCCACGCCTGTCCCCACGCACGACAGCGTATGACGTGCCGGCGGCCACGATCCGGGACGTGATCTCCTCGGCGACGCGTTCGGCGTCCACCGCGGTGACGATGCGAACGGTGCCGGCGGGATCCGGGACGAAGGTACTGCGTCCCGCGCCGGCACCGCCGAGCTCGATCGACACCGTGCCGGGCTCGGAGAAGCCGAACAGCTCCGGCCGGCTGAGGGCGAGCACGGCCACGGGGTCGTGCGGCACGTTCCAGGTCTCGCTCCAGAACGCCCACCACTGCTCGATGTCGGCCCCGAGCGCCGCACCGAGCGGACCGGCGGCGCGGATGCGTTCCAGCCGGGCACTTTCGATCGTCACCTGCTGGGTGATCTCCAGACCGGTGATCGTGGTCGGGATGCCCGCGGTCAGCACGGACTGCGCGGCGACGTCGTCGGACCTGAAGTTGTGCTCGGCCTTCTCGTCGCCGAACGATCCGCCCATCACCCACAGGTGCCGGATCCAGCGCGCGGCCTCGGGTTCGAGAGCGAGCGCGGCGGCCAGGTTGGTCAGCGGGCCGATCGCGGCGACGTCGAGCTCACCAGGTTGCTCGCGGAGCCGCGCGACCAGCCGTTCGGGTGCGCTGCCGGTGCTGATCGTCTCCTGTTCCAGCGCGTCGTGCAGCGTGCCCTCGTGGCCGGCCCACCACACCTTCCGGCCGGACAGCGGTTCGGCGCGCCCCGGTACGACGTGCAGCTCGCGGCCCGCCAGTACGCCGTACCGCCGGGCGAGCTGCGCCCGCAGCCGCGTGTCGCCGTACACCGTGTGCACCTCGACGAGGCCGAGCTCCGGGCTGCCCATGATCTGGGCGAGCGCCATCGCGTCGTCGACGTCGGAGCCGATATCGGTATCCAGGATGAGCGATCGCACGAATCTCCTTATTTGAGTCCGGTACCCGACACGGACTGGACGAAGTACCGCTGGAAGCCGGCGATGACGACCAGCGGGATGACGGTGAGCACGACGGCGCCCGCGAACACCAGACCGTAGTCGGTGAAGTTCTGGCCTTGCAGGTTGGCGAGGGCGATCGGGCCGAGGATGTGGCGCGCGTCGGTGCCGATCAGCAGCGGCCAGACGTAGGCCTGCCACTGGAAGAGGAACAGCATCAGCCCGGCGCCGATCAGCGCGGGTTTCGACAACGGCAGGTAGATCCACCGGAACACGCCGAACCAGCCGAGCCCGTCGAGCCGTCCGGCCTCGACCAATTCGCCCGGGATGCCGAGAAAGAACTGCCGGAGCAGGAAGATCGCCATCCCGTTGCCGATCCCCGGCAGCACCAGCCCGGCGAACGTGTTGGTCAGGTGCCAGTCCCGGAACATCGTCGACAGCGGAATCGCGATCGCGTCGAACGGCACCAAGAAGCTCAGGACGACGACCGCGAACACCAGCCCGCGCCCGCGGAACCGGAACGCCGCGAGCCCGAACGCCGCGGACGCACACACGGCGAGCCCGACGACCACCGTGATCGCACTGACCAGGATCGAATTCACGGTCGCTCGGCCGATCTCGCCGCCCAGCAAGGCGGAGTAGTTCGTGAGCGTCGGGCGGAGCTCGAGGAACGTCCGCCAGGACAGCGGGCTGAGCTGCGCGAACGTCTCCGATCCGGGCCGCAGCGAGTTCGTCACGACCCACAGCAGCGGCAGAAAGAACAACAGCCCGATGACGGCGCCCAGGACCGACAGGCTGACCCGCTTCATTCACCACCTCGCAGGAGGCGGAACTGCGCCGCCACGATCACCAGCGTCAGCGCGACCAGGATGACCACCTCGGCCTGCGCCACGTTGAGATCGCCGATCGCATACGCGCGGCTGTAAACGTCGTACATCAGCAGGTTGCTGTTGCCGTTCGGGCCGCCCTTGGTCAGGATCTGCACCGGCGCGAACACGAGCAGGTTCGACACCGTGTCCGCGACCAGGACGAACGCAAGCGGACGTCGGACCAGGGGCAGGATCACCGACACCATGCGGCGCCAGGCGCTCGCACCGTCGAGCAGGGCGGCTTCGCGAACCTCGACCGGGACCTCCTGGATGCCGGCGATCAGGAACAGCATCCAGTACCCGACTCCGATCCAGGACAGCAGCACGATCAGCGACGGCAGCACCTGGCTCGACGATGTCAGGAACGGTTGCGCCGGGAGACCCAGCCGTTCGAGGACCCCGTTCGCGAGACCGTCAGGGCGGTAGATGACGCTCCAGATCACCGCCGACACCGCGGGCGGAGTAGCGATCGGGAGAATCACCAGGGTCCGCCACAGCTTGGCGCCGGCGGCCCGCTGGGTGAACAGCACCGCGAGCAGGAACGAGACCGCGACCTGGATCGGGTTCACCAGCAGCGTGAACAGCAGCGTCACGCCGACCGACTGCCGGAAGTCCTTGTTCGCCAGCAGATCCGTGTAGTTGCCGAGGCCCGCGAACACCCGCCCGCCGCGCAGCAAACTCTCGGTGTAGAAGCTCTCGACCACCGCCGAGATCGCCGGGACGATCCGCAGCACGGCCAGGCAGATCAGCGCCGGAGCGAGGAAGGCGAGGGCGATCAGGCCTTGCCGCTGCCTCATCGCGCGGACCTCGACCGATGGCTCACTTGATGGACTTCCAGGCATCGGTGAGCTGGCGGGTCGCCTCCTGCAGCCGGGTGTCCGGGTCGGTGCCGTTGCGGATGTCCGCGAAGGCCTTGCCCATGACTTCCTCGAACTGGATGTACCCGACGCTCACCGGCCGCGACACCGCGGTGTGCTCACTCTCGTACGTCGTGATCGCCGCCGCACCGGCCGTCTTCGCGCCGGAGAACGTGTCCATCTGCGGGGTGTACTGGCGCTGCGCCTCGAGGTTCGCCGGGATGATCGTGGTGGTGCTGGTGGTGGCCAGGTTGCCGGCCGGGTCCAGGGTCGCGAACTCGACGAACTTGCGCGCCATCCCCTGCTGCTTCGACGCCGGGTTGATGCCGAGCGACCAGGAACCGGTCGGGGTGACCGGCCTGCCGCCCGCGAAGTACGGCAGTGCGGCGACACCCCAGTCGAACTTCGCGCTGCCGAAAATCTTCAGGTCCCACGGACCGCCGACGAAGAACGCGACGTTGCCGGCGGAGAACACCGGCCCGGTCTGGAAGCCGCCGATCCCGCGCGGCGACAGTCCGCTCCGGTACGTAGCGCCGTACCACTGCATGGCCTTCTTCCAGCCGTCGGTCTCGACCGCCGGCGTCAGCATGTCGTCACCTTCGACACCGGATCCGCCGCCGAGCGACTCGGCCAGCGGCTGCAGCTGGTAGTACGCCTCGGGCTGCTCCATGAACAGGCCGTACTTCGTGGCGCCCGCCTGCATCGCCTTCCGGCCGGCGGCCTCGACCTGCTCCCACGTCCAGCGCTGCTGCGGATCCGCGGTCGGCGGCGTCACATCGGCCTTGGCCAGCGCGGTCTTGTTGTAGAAGAGAAACTGCGTCGAGTTCCACATCGGCAACGACCAGAGCTTGTCGCGGAAGTGGTTGGTCTTGTACGCCGCCTCGCTGACCTTCCCCTTCACCTGGGCGTCGAGGTCGCTCAGGTCGACCAGGAAGCCCTTGGCGGCGAGCTGCGAAACGCGCGGCTCGTCCACGGTGTAGACGTCGATCCCGGCGTCCTTCGCACTCAGCCGCTGCTGCATGGTCGCGTTGAACTGGTCGAAGGGGATCTGCGTGTAGGTGACCTTGATCCCGGGGTTCTTCGCCTCGAACGCCTTGATCACCGGCTGGTAGGTCTCGGCGTTGTCGGTCCCGGTGAACGTGATCGTGCCCGTCTCCGGGCCGGGGTCGGCCGCCGCCTGACCGGCACTCGGGTCCGTGCCGCCACACGCCGTCAGGACCAGGGCCGCGGCCACCGCCACGGCCGGAAGTACGAAGAGGTTCCGCCGCACAGCGTTCCCCTTTCCAGGAGCAGGAGAGGTCTAAGCGCTTAGACTCTAAGCGCTTAGACTCGCCCCTGTCCACCGCCGCCGGCGGCCCGGCGACACGCGGTACGCGACTTTGTGCACCAGATCCGTACCCGCGCGCCGATTCCGTACGGATCCCATGCACAAAGTGCCCACCAGCCGCAGCCACGCCCCGCCCGGCCACGCCCCGCCCGGCGACGTACGGCGCGGCGACGTACGGCGCGGCGACGTACGGCCCGGCGACGTACGGATGGCGACTTTGTGCACCAGATCCGTACCCGCGCGCCGATTCCGTACGGATCCCATGCACAAAGTGCCCCACCGGCCGCGGCGAGCGCTAGGTGGGCGTGGGTGGGTGCGGCGCGACGTGGGCGTAACGCACGAGCGCCTCCCACCGGGTGGTGGGAGGCGCTCGGCTCTGGTAGCCCCGACGGGATTCGAACCCGCGCTACCGCCTTGAGAGGGCGGCGTGCTAGGCCGCTACACAACGGGGCCAGAGTTTGTCGACCGGGCCATTTCGGACCCGGGCAACGAGGTTGAACTGTACCGATTTTCAGCGGTGCGGTCCAATCCGCTGGGGTACTAGGACTCGAACCTAGACTAACTGAACCAGAATCAGTCGGGCTGCCAATTACCCCATACCCCAAAGGCATTTCACTGCGCCGGTGAGTTTGTTTCCGCCCTCATCGACCCGGCTCGGAGAGCTTACCCGAGGCACCGTCCGGACACCAAAACGGGGCCCCTCGGGCGCGTTGTCACTCCCGTCACACTGGTGTCACACCTGTCTCGGGCCGGCCACCGGAAGCGCGCTCAACGGCAACTCGGATCGCTCCTGCAGCTGCATCCGCTTGCTCAGCCACAACGCGATCACGCCGAACGCCGCGAACTTCAGTACGTCGATCGTCACCAACGGCCAGGGGGCGTCCTTCACCCCGAGGCTGGCACCGACTGTGTCGGTGAACGCTGCGAACACGAAGGTCACCACGTTGTTCATCGCGTGCGACGCGATCCCGGCCTCCAGCCCGCCGGTCCGTACGGCGAGTACGCCCGCGACCAGCCCGAACGCCAGGCGGTCGACGAACAGCGCCGGACTCTGCCACGGCCAGATCCCGTGTGCGGCGGTGAACAGCACGCCGGTCACGATCACCGCGACCACCCAGCTCCGCGCGTACGCCCCGACCGCCTGCAGGAGATAGCCGCGGAAGTAGTACTCCTCCCCCGCGGCCTGGATCGGCGACGTGAGCAACGTGACCGCGATCACCGCGACGACGTCCGGCGCCATCCCGCCGCTGTGCCGCTCTCCGGTCGCGAGCTGGACGTCACCGAGCTGGATGATCAGGAACGAGATCAGCTCGAGCGCCAGAGCGACCAGCGCGAACCACAGCAGCGGCCGCCAGCGCAGCCGGCCGATCACCGAGGACAGCAGTCCGGGGGTCTGCTTGTTCAGCCCGCGGGCGACGTACACCGACAGCGGGATGAGCGGGATCAGCGTGAGGTTGGTCGCCAGCAGCCCGAACCAGGACAGCGTCCCGGGCGGATCCTCCCGGATCGCCATCTGCACGCTCAGCACGACGACGCCGGTGAGCATCCAGCCGACGAGGATCGTGAACGCGCCGAGCACGACGTACGTGCGCGGCGTGGCTTCGTTGCGGAGCAGCCGGTGGTACGGCGTCAGCGCGGTCTGCCGACTCATGACGCCGTACTGCGCGCCCGGTCGAGCCGGTGCAGCGCCTTCTCGCGGCCGAGCAGTTCCAGCGACTCGAACAGCGGAGGTGAGATCCGGCGGCCGGAGATCGCCACCCGGACCGGACCGAACGCGTTCTTCGGCTTCAGGCCGAGCCCGTCGATCAGCGACGCTCGCAGCGCCGCTTCGATCGCCTCGGTGGTCCAGTCCACGTCGGCGAGCGCCTTCGCGGCGGCGTCCAGGACGGCGCCCGCGTCCCCGGTGAGCACCTTCACGGCGGCATCCGGGTCGACCGCGAACGCGTCCTCGTCGACGAACAGGAACCCGAGCATCTCGTCGGCCTCCGACAGCGTGTTCATCCGCTCCTGCACCAGCGGTACGGCGGCCCGCAGTACGGCGAACTGCTCCGCGGACGGCACCGCCGGCAGCGCACCGGACGCAGCCAGGAACGGAACCATCCGTTCGGCGAACTCGTCCTGGGGCAGCAGCCGCATGTGCGCGGCGTTGATCGCCTCGCACTTCTTCGGGTCGAAGCGGGCCGCGTTGGAGTTCACCTTGCGGATGTCGAACGCGTCGACCATCTCCGCCATCGTGAACACGTCCCGGTCCTCGGCGATCGACCAGCCGAGCAGCGCCAGGTAGTTCAGCAGGCCCTCGGGCAGGAACCCGCGCTCGACGTACTCGGTCAGCCCGGAGCCCTTGTCGCGCTTGGACAGCCGCTTGTTGCCCTCGCCCGTCACGAACGGCAGGTGCCCGAACCGCGGCGTCCGGCCGGTACCGATGCCGATGTCGGCGAGCGCCTCGTAGAGCGCGATCTGGCGCGGCGTCGACGACAGCAGATCCTCGCCGCGCAGCACGTGGGTGATCTCCATCAACGCGTCGTCGACCGGGTTCACCAACGGGTACAGCGGGTAGCCGTTCGCGCGCACCAGCACGTAGTCGCCGAGGTTCTCCGGCAGGAACGTGATCTCGCCGCGGACCAGGTCGTCGAACACGATCGGCCGATCCGGCATCCGCAGCCGCACCACGGGACGCCGGCCTTCGTCGACGTACGCCTGCACCTGATCGGCGGTGAGCTCGCGGCAGTGGCCGTCGTACCCGCTGTGCTGGCCGGCGGTGCGCGCGGCCTCGCGACGCTGGTCGAGCTCCTCCTGCGAGCAGTAGCAGTGGTACGCCCGCCCCGCCGCCATCAGCTTCGCGACGACGTCGGCGTACACGTCCATCCGCTCGGACTGCAGGTACGGCCCGAAGTCGCCACCGGCCTCGGGGCCCTCGTCCCAGGTCAGGCCGAGCCAGCGCAGCGCCTCGTAGGTGTACCGGTAGCCTTCCTCGGTGTTCCGGGAGGTGTCGGTGTCCTCGATCCGGAGCACCAGCGTGCCGCCGAAGTGCCGGGCGAAGGCCCAGTTGAACAGCGCGCTGCGGATGTTGCCGACGGTCAGCAGACCCGTCGGCGACGGTGGGAAGCGAACCCGTACCTGCTGCGGTTCGAGATCACCCAGCACGTCCTTGACGGACTGGTCAGTCACGCACGATCACCTTGTTCGTCAGGGTTCCGATGCCATCGACAGTGACCGAGACCTCGTCGCCCGGCAGCATCGGGCCGACGCCGGCCGGTGTGCCGGTGAGCACCACGTCGCCGGGCAGCAGCGTGGTGAACGAGGTGATGTAGGCCAGCACCTCGGGGATGTCGAAGATGAACTGCGAGGTGCGCCCGTCCTGCTTGGGCTCACCGTTCAGCTCGGTGCTGACCCGCAGGTCGGACACGTCGAGCTCGGTGCTGATCCACGGGCCGAGCGGGCAGAACGTGTCGAAGCCCTTGGCCCGTGCCCACTGCCCGTCGCTCTTCTGCAGGTCACGCGCGGTCACGTCGTTGGCGACCGTGTAGCCGAAGATCACCTCGTTGACCCGCTCCTTGGGCAGGTCCCGGCAGATCCGGCCGATCACGATCGCCAGCTCGCCCTCGAACTGCAGGTCGTTGGTCTGCTCGGGATAGACGATGCCGTCCCGCGGGCCGATCACGCTGGTGTTCGGCTTCAGGAAGATCAGCGGCTCCTTCGGCACCTCGTTGCCGAGTTCCTCGGCATGCGCCGCGTAGTTGCGGCCGACGCAGACCACCTTGCTGCGCGGGATGACCGGGGCCAGCAGCCGGACGTCCGCGAGCTGCAGCTTCTCCCCGGTGAACTGCGCCGACCGGTAGAGCGGGTCCGAGTCGAGAACGTTGACAGTACCGACGAGTCCCTCGGGGTCGTCGGTCTCGACGACGCCGTACTTGGGCTCGTCGTCCACGGAGAATCTGGCGATACGCACGGGGCGAGCCTACCGTCGGGTGCGGATGAGACAGTTGTGCGGTGACATTCGAGATCCGTTTGGCTGTTCCGGAGGAGTACGACGCGGTCGGCGAGCTGACCGTCGAGGCGTACTCGCACGACGGTTTCGTCCGTGGTGACTACGCGATGACGCTGCGTGCCGCCGGCGACCGGGCCGCGAAGGCCGAGCTGTGGGTCGCGGCCGACGCGGCCGGCCTGCTGGGGACCGTGACGTACTGTCCCGTCGGCTCCGTCTACCGTGAGATCGGCCTCGCTGACGAGGGCGAGTTCCGGATGCTCGGCGTGGCCGGCCGCGCCCGCGGGCTCGGCATCGGTACCGCGCTCACCGAGCGCTGCATCGAGCGCACCCGCGAGCTCGGCCACCGTCGCATCGTGATGAGCAGTGCCGTGTACATGACCGCGGCGCACCGTATCTACGAGCGGCTCGGCTTCATCCGGCTCCCCGAACGCGATTGGAGCCCGGTCCCGGGCATCGACCTGTACGCCTTCGCGCTCGACCTATGACCGTCACGCTCACCCGCTCCGAGTGGTCGTCGTACGCCGAGGACCACGCGCGCCGCGTCGACGCGCTGCTGGCCGATCACCTTGCCCGGCGGCAGCGGCGCGAGGCGCATCCGGTCGAGGACTTCCTCTTCACCTATTACCCGACGCGTCCGAACCAGCTGCGCGTCTGGCATCCCGGTCCGGGCATCCGCCTGCTCGACGCGGCGTCGTACGAGGGTCGTCGCGGGTACGTCGTGGTGGACGGCGCCGCCACGCTGAACCCTGATGAGATCGCGCGCCGGGCGGACAGCATCGCGTGGATCCGCCGCCTGCTCGCCGCCACGCTGGACCGCCAGCCCCAGTTCGGGTGTTTCGGTCTGCACGAGTGGGCGATGGTGTACCGGACTCCCGAGGTACGGCACGCGTCCTGGCCGCTCCGGCTAGGTGCCGAGGGCACCGATCAGGTCGTCGAGTCACACAAGATCGGGTGCTCGCACTTCGACGCGTTCCGGTTCTTCACCGACTCCGCGCGTCCGCTGAACACACTGCAGCCGACCCGTGAGCTACAGCCCGCACTGGAGCAGGGCGGCTGCCTGCACGCGAACATGGACCTCTACAAGTGGGCGTGCAAGCTGATGCCGTTCACCCCGAGCGCCCTGGTCCTGTCCTGCTTCGAACTGGCCCGCGACATCCGCACCCTCGACATGCGCGCCTCGCCGTACGACCTCCAGGCCCTCGGCTACTCCCCCGTCCGCATCGAAACCCCCGATGGCAAAGCCGAGTACACCGCCGCCCAACGCACTTTCGCCGAGCGCGCCCGTCCGCTCCGCCGGCGGCTGGTGGACCTCTGCGACGAGTTGCTCCGCTAACCTCGCTGCATGGGAAAGATCGTCGCTGTCGCGTTGGCTGTTCTGCTTGTTGCGGTGGGCGGCGTGTGGACGTTGCAGGGGCTTGGGTATCTCGAGGGGAGTTCGATGACCGGCAGTACGTTGTGGGCGACTGTCGGGCCGATCGTCGCGGCCTTCGGGGTGGCGCTCGGGTACGTCGCGATTCGGGGGCCGCGGAAGCGTCAGTAGCGGTGGGGCGGGTCGTCGCCGGTGGTGCGGTGGACGGTGACCGCCGTACTGCCGGGAGCCGCCGGGGTGGGGACGACGGTGTAGAGGGTGCGTCCGTCGGGGAAGGCGAACTGCTGAGCCACGCCTGACGCGTTCGTCGCGGTGTTGCGCGCTGACAGTCCCTCGACGGTCGGCTGCTTGGTGAGGTAGCCGAGCACCGCGCCCAGGTTGTCGTGGGTGCCGTAGATGTAGGTGTCGTTGGTACCGGCGGCCGGCGCGAGGCCGACGGCGACGATCGTGTCCTCCTTGCGTCCACCGGTCAAGGACGAACTGTCGCCCGGCATGCTCGCGAATTCGTAGCCGTCCTCGGTCGCGAAGACGTAGAGGCTGCGATGCCGGAGCATCCCGGCGGCGTCGTAGTACGTACGGTCGTCGAGCAGGATCGGGTCGCTGACCGGCGGATTCGCCTTGACCTGCGCGGCCTTCGGGTCGAGCGGCAGCGGCTCCGGCGTGTGCCGGCCGAGCGCGACCGGACTCGGCGACGGGCGTCCCGCCGGGCCCGAGCACACGGTCCGCCGCCCGACGAGCCAGCCGGTGGCGGTCCGGGTCAGCTCGGTGCGCGCGATCCGGCGACCAGAGGCGTCGCCGTAGTCCAGCGTTCCGGTCGTCGCGGTGAACGAGAACTGGTACTGCGGGACGCCGTACGCCACAGCCTCCGCAGGCGCGGTCGAGGGATCGAGGACAGCGCGGACCGGTCGGCCGGTCACCGAGTTTGTGCCCGGCTCGATCGTTCGTTGGTACCGGCAGGCCCAGCCGCCGATCACCGCCTGCCGCGGGCCCTGCTGGGTCGGGCTGACGTCCGGTGTGGTCACCGGTCCGGACGTGCGGTTGCCGTCAGCAAGGAGGGCGGCGGTGACGACGAGGACGAGGGCCACCGCGGCGGCGGCCAGATACGGAGCCAGTCTCCGGCGGCTTCGCGCACCGGTACCGGTTCGCTCTTGGACCTGTTCCCACAGTTGGTCGAGATCGACGGTCTTCGCCGCGGCGGCCCGGTCGAGCTCCCTGGTCAGGCGGCGTTCGGTGTCGTTCATCGGTGATCCTCGAGTTCGGCCGCGAGCCTCGCCAGACCGCGGCTGACCAATGACTTGACCGTGCCGACGCGGACCTGCATGACGTCGGCGATCTCCGCCAGCGGCAGGTCGAGCCAGTACCGCAGTACCAGGGCTTCGCGCTGGCGAGGCGCGAGCCGATCCAGCGCGTGCAGCATGCTGCGGACGGACTCGGTCAGAACGACGTGCTCGTCGGCCGGCGCCGCGGTGACTCCGTGCAGGATCCTGCGGTCGGCGAGCAGTTTCCGGCGCCCGCGCGTCCGGACCTCGTTGACGACGATCCGGTTCAGGTACGCCGTCGGGTTGGCGAGGGTACGTCGCTGCCGCGCGTCGTACAGCCGGCAGAACGCCTCCTGGACCACGTCCTCGGGGTCCTCGGCGCCGAGCAGATGGGCCAACCGCACCAGCCGGCCGGCCTCCGCGCGGAACAGCGCCTCGAACGCCGCCCTCGCCGTACCGCTGCCCGCCATCGCGTCTCCCACGATCGGCCCCATACCTGATAGACGATCGTAGAGACGAAAGGTTGAGCCACGTCGATTCAGCGGCGTTCGGCCTTGAGCGCGAAGAGCAGCGGGATGCGCGGGGACTCGTCCGGAAGCCGCCACCAGCCGTTCGCGGTCTGCCGCATGTGCGGCCAGCGTGGCCACGGCAGTACTTCGGATTCGCGCAGGCTGCTGATCCGGAAACCGGCGGCGGCCAGCAGGGTGACGATCTCGCCGAGGCCGTGCCGCCATTCGTAGCTGGTCTGCCGGCCCGGGACCTCGTCGCCGGTGTAGGTGACCGTGGAGTCGTGCGCGATCGGACCGCGCCCCTCCAGGTAGTCGGCCCGCAGGACCAACTCGTCGGACTCGCCCGGGAGCGACACCTCGCGGAGAGAGTTGAGCAACGGGTGGAACTCGACGATGTACAGCAGGCCACCCGGCTTCAGCAGCTCGCGGACGACGTCGGCCCATTGCTTCAGATCAGGCAGATAGCAGAGCGCACCCTTGCCGGTGTAGACGATGTCGAAGTGTCGGCCCTCGACCGCGGCCACGGCGTCGTACACGTTGGCGTGCAGGTACTCGACTGCGACGCCGGCCCCGGCCGCGATCTCCCGGGCGGCCTCGAGCGACTTCTCCGACAGGTCGAGACCACTGGTGCGCGCGCCCCGGCGAGCGAACTCGATCGTCTCGGTGCCCAGATGGCACTGCAGGTGCAGTACGTCGCGTCCGTCCAGCGGGCCGAGGTCGGTCCACTCGTAGTCGGCGAACCAGAACTCGACCGGCCGATCGTAGAAGTCGCTCGCCGCGTGCAGAGGTGCGCGGGCGTTCCAGTCGGCTCGGTTGGCGGCCACCATCTGCTGCGTCTGCGCGTCCAGGCTCACGGTCAGCAGTCTGCCGATCCGGAGGGCCACCTAAAGTTATGCAGCCGACACTCTTGTTCAAGGTTTCCGGATAAGCTTGAATAAGAGTATGGCACGGGTCGAGTTGCATCGTTGGCCTGGGCACCCCGACGGCTTCACCCGGGCGGAGCGCCTGGGCGGTCCGTACGAGCTCTACCTCCCGGACCCGCTGGGCGGGCGCGAGTTCGACCTGAGTGACGATGTACTGGCGGCACTCGAAGATGCAGCGGGTGATCTGGCGCGCCTCGACGCCACCGCCGCTGTCTTGACCAACAGCGAAGCGCTGGCACGGTTACTGCTGCGAGCGGAGGCCGTCGGGTCCTCGCACATCGAAGGTCTCGTCGTCGGCGCCCGCCGACTGCTGAAGGCCGACGTGCTGCGGGACCGTGTCCACGACGTGACGGCCGAGGAGGTGCTCGGCGCGGTCGACGCGATGACCTGGGTGACCGAGTCCGTGCAGGCCGGCGACAAACTCGAGGTCGACCATCTCCTCCAGGCGCATCGACTACTGATGGCACAGTCGCCGAACCCGGAGTACGGCGGCGAAATCCGCTACCTGCAGAACTGGATCGGCGGGCGCTCCCCCGCCGAGGCGTACTACGTCCCGCCGCCGGCGCAGCTACTCCCCGAACTGCTCGCCGACCTGATGACCTTCGTCCGCGAGTCACCGCTGCCGGTGCTTGCCAAAACCGCGATCGCCCACGCCCAGTTCGAGACGATTCACCCGTTCGCCGACGGCAACGGCCGGACCGGACGCGCACTGATCCACATGATCCTGCGCGCCGACGGCCTGGTCACGCGCACCGTCCCGCCCGTCTCGCTCGCCCTGGCCACCCATGCGGTGGAGTACGTCGACGCGCTGACCGCGTTCCGGTACGTCGGACGCGCGACGACCGCGAAGGCCCGCGCGGCGGCGAACCCGTGGTTGCGGATGTTCGCGATGTCCTGCTCGCACGCGACGGCAGAGGCGGCGCGCTTCGAGGAGACCGCGGCGGACCTCAAGGATGCATGGCGGGAGCGGGCCGCTCCCGTGCGCGCCGGCTCGGCGGTCGAGCTCTTGATCGAGGCGCTGCCGGCCGCGCCGGTCCTGACGCTCGCGGCCGCGGCGCAGCTGATCGGCCGGTCACAGCAGGCCGCGAACCAGGCCCTCGCCCGGCTGGTCGAGGTCGGGGTCCTGCGCGAAATCACCGATGGGCGCCGCAACCGCGTCTACGAAGCGCCGGAACTGATCGACGCCTTCACCCTGCTGGAACGCCGCTTCGCCAGCCCAGCCGCGGACACCAGGATCGCGCCACCTAGCAGACCCGTCCCGTCGAAGCCAGGACCGACACGCTGAGCTGTTTGACTTTCCGGTGGCGATCGAGCAAGAATTCGAACACATGTTCGATCGTACACGGGAGTTGTGATGCCGGAGGCATTCGACTGGGACATCCTGCACCGGCCGTCGGCGATGGCGATGGTGCGCGGCCAGCTCGGCTTCAGCTGGATGGTGCTGTCCGGCCGGCTTGCCCAGTTGACCGACGCGCAGTACTTCTGGCAACCGAGCGGCGAGGCGCTGACGGTGGTCCGGCGGCACTACGCCGGTCGCTTCCGGGCGCACGGCTCCGGCGAGTGGGTCGCGCAGTGGCCGAATGAGCCCGACCATCGCGGACCGCGCACGATCGCGTGGCTGATCGCCCACTTGACCGAGTTGTTCTTCGAGCGTTGGGAGTGGACGTTCGGGGAGAGTCGCCAGGGGCGGGACGACATCACGCTGCACGGTAACGCGCGGGATGCGGTGGCCTGGCTGACCTACTGGGTCGAGGCCTGGCAGCAAGCGATCGCCGACCTGGACGAGGAGGCGGCGATGACCGTCGGCCTGAGCCAGGCGAACGAGCTGGACGCCTCCGAGCCTTTCGGGCACGTCGTTCTGCGCCTCAACCGCGAGCTGATCCATCACGGCTCCGAGATCATGACCCTGCAGGACCTCTACGCGGCGGCAGCGTGAGAGGACCACAAGATGTGCGACACGCGGCGTGGCGCTACCACAAGATCTAGATCGCTCCACTTAGCATCACTACTGCTGGTGGTTCGAGGCGATCGGCATCACAAGATGTTGACCATCCCGACGCAAGAGGGGAATCCGGTGCGAGTCCGGAGCTGCCCCGCAACGGTGAGCTGGCGCGCTGTCGCGCGTCCGCGAGTCCGGATACCTGCCACCAGTGCGTGCACCGCCGGTGCACGCGGTCCGAGATCTCGCGGGTGGATCGCAGGACGTGACGGCAGTGTTCCCGGCCGGTGCTGCCTGTCCCGTCATGCGTCCGCCCGCGCGGTCCCGGCTCTCCGATCACTTCTGGAGCGCACACCTGTGACTCTTGCTTCCTCATCAACCGTGGCAGTTCCCGAGCTCCACCCAGAGCTCACCGTCATCCGCCGGGACGGCAGCCGTGCGCCGTTCGACGCCACCAAGATCTCCGTCGCCATGACGAAGGCGTTCCTCGCCGTCGAGGGGCCTGAGGCCGGCGCCACCCACCGGGTCCGCGACCTGGTGTCCGAGCTGACCGGCCAGGTCGTGACGGCGCTGACCCGTCGCGGCGGCGCCCGCCCGAGCGTCCACGTCGAAGATGTCCAGGACCAGGTCGAGCTGGTGCTGATGCGCGCCGGCGAGCACCAGGTCGCCCGCGCCTACGTCCTGTATCGCGAGGAGCGCACGAAGGCGCGTACTCCTGACGACGCGGGCGCGATCACGTCACCCGCTCCGGCGTACACGGTCCGTGCGGCCGACGGCAGCCGAGCCCTCCTCGACGTCGAACGGCTGCGGGTGATCGTCGCCGAGGCGGCCGACGGGCTCGAGGCAGTCGATCCCGGGCGGATCCTCGACGAGACCCTCGCCTCCTGCTACGACGGCATGGCCGAGCACGAGGTCGAACTGGCGCTGGTGATGGCCGCCCGGGCGTACGTCGAGACCGAGCCGCAGTACAGCTTCGCCGCCGCGCGCCTGCTGCTGGACCAGATCCGCCGCGAGGCGCTCGGCCGCGTGCACGGCGAGCCGCGGCAGGCCGGCCAGGCCGACATGGCCTCGGCGTACGCCGACTACTTCCCGCGCTACATCCAGGTCGGCATCGAGGCCGGGCAGCTCGATCCGGAGCTCGCGCGTTTCGATCTCGATCGGCTGGCCGCGGCGATCACTCCCGATGCCGATCTGAACTTCACGTTCCTCGGTCTGCAGACGCTCTACGACCGGTACCTGCTGCATCTCGACAAGGTGCGGTACGAGTTGCCGCAGGCGTTCTTCCTCCGCGTCGCGATGGGTATGGCGCTGCGTGAGGACGATCGCGAGGCGCGGGCGATCGAGTTCTACGAGCTGCTCAGCTCGTTCCGCTTCATGTCCTCGACGCCCACCCTGTTCAACTCCGGCACCACGCGGCCGCAGTTGTCGTCGTGCTTCCTCACCACCGTCGACGACGACCTGTCCGCGATCTTCGCGGGCATCCGCAACAACGCTCTGCTCGCCAAGTACTCCGGCGGCCTCGGCAACGACTGGACTCCGGTCCGCGGCATCGGCGCCCACATCCGCGGCACCAACGGTGAGTCCCAAGGCGTCGTCCCCTTCCTCAAGATCGCCAACGACACCGCCGTCGCCGTGAATCAAGGAGGAAAACGGAAGGGCGCGGTGTGTGCGTACTTGGAGACGTGGCACATCGACGTCGAGGAGTTTCTCGACCTGCGGAAGAACACCGGCGATGAGCGGCGGCGTACGCATGACATGAACACGGCCAACTGGGTGCCGGACCTGTTCCTGCAGCGGGTCGAGGCCGGTGCCGACTGGACGTTGTTCTCGCCGGACGAGGTCCCGGACCTGCACGAGTTGTACGGGCCCGCGTTCGCCGAGGCGTATGTGCGGTACGAGGAGGCGGCCGACCGCGGCCAGATCCGGGTGTTCAAGCGGGTCAAGGCCGTGGAGCTGTGGCGGCGGATGCTGACCGTCCTGTTCGAGACCGGGCATCCGTGGATCACGTTCAAGGACGCCTGCAACCTGCGGTCGCCGCAGCAGCACGACGGCGTGGTCCACTCGTCGAACCTGTGCACCGAGATCACGCTCAACACGTCGATCGACGAAACCGCGGTGTGCAACCTCGGCTCGGTCAACCTGGTCGCGCATCTGACCGCGGACGGCCTCGACGCCGATCTCCTCCGCGACACGGTGCAGACCGCCGTACGGATGCTCGACAACGTCATCGACGTGAACTTCTACACCACCCCGGAAGCGGAGCGGTCGAACCTGCGCCACCGTCCGGTCGCGCTCGGGCTGATGGGCTTCGCGGACGCGTTGTTCACGTTGCGGATCCCGTACGCGTCGGACGCTGCGGTCGAGTTCGCGGACCGGTCGATGGAGCTGATCAGCTACCTGGCGATCGAGGCCTCGAGCGACCTCGCCGCCGAGCGCGGCAGCTACTCGTCGTACGACGGATCGCTGTGGAGCCGAGGGATTCTCCCGATCGACTCACTCGACCTGCTGGCCTCCGCGCGCGACGGCGACGTGCTCCTCGACCGCAGTACGACGCTGGACTGGGACGCGCTCCGAGCGAAGGTGCGCCGCGACGGCATGCGCAACTCGAACGTGATGGCGATCGCGCCGACCGCGACGATCTCCAACATCTGCGGCGTGAGTCAGTCGATCGAGCCGACGTACAGCAACCTGTTCGTGAAGTCCAACATGTCCGGCGAGTTCACCGTCGCGAACCCGCACCTGGTCGCCGACCTGAAGGCACGCGGGTTGTGGGACCAGGTGATGGTGTCCGACCTCAAGTACCACGACGGTGTGCTCGCGGGGATCGAGCGGATCCCGGCCGAGCTGCGCGAGCTGTACGCGACCGCGTTCGAGATCGATCCGCTGTGGCTGGTGAAGGCCGCGTCGCGACGGCAGAAGTGGATCGACCAGGCGCAGTCGCTGAACCTCTACCTGGCGAAACCGTCGGGGCGTGCGCTGGACGAGCTGTACCGGTCGGCTTGGCGCTATGGACTCAAGACGACTTATTACCTGCGTTCACAGTCAGCAACCCACGTCGAGAAGTCGACTCTGCGGGGCACCGACGGCCGGCTCAACGCCGTCCGCCCGACCTTGCCTTCGCCAGCGGCTCCCGAACCGGTCCTAGCTGAACCAGCCCTACCTGAACCAGCCCTACCTGAACCGACCGGCGCTGCGTGCGCGATCGACGACCCGGATTGCGAGGCCTGCCAGTGACCACGATCTCGATCGGAGCGGCCCGCGTCGAGGTCGCCGACAAGGCGATGATCAACGCGCGCGCGGACGTGAATCAGCTGCTGCCGCTCAAGTACACCTGGGCCTGGGAGAAATACCTTGCCGCCTGCAACAACCATTGGATGCCGACCGAGGTCTCGATGCAGGCCGACATCTCGTTGTGGAAGTCGCGCGACGGCCTGACCGACGACGAACGTCTGATGCTCAAGCGGAACCTGGGCTTCTTCGCCACCGCCGAATCCCTGGTCGCGAACAACATCGTCCTCGCCGTCTATCGTCAACTGAGCAACCCCGAGTGCCGCCAGTACCTGCTGCGCCAGGCTTTCGAGGAAGCGGTGCACACGCACACGTTCCAGTACATCTGTACGTCGCTGGGGCTCGACGAGGGCGAGCTGTTCAACATGTACCGCGAGGTGCCGTCGATCGCGGACAAGGATGCGTGGGCGCTGAAGTACACGCAGCACCTGGAGGATCCGGAGTTCCGGACCGGGACCCCCGCGGCGGACACCGCGTTCCTGCGCGATCTGATCGCGTTCTACGTGGTGTTCGAGGGGATGTGGTTCTACACCGGGTTCGCGCAGATCCTGTCGCTCGGCCGGCGCAACAAGATGGTCGGCATCGCGGAGCAGTACCAGTACATCCTCCGCGACGAGTCGATCCACCTGAACTTCGGCATCGACTGCATCAACCAGATCAAGCAGGAGAACCCGCACCTGTGGACACCGCAGTTCCAGGCCGAGGTCCGCCGGATGCTCACCGAGGCGTGCGAACTTGAGGTCGCCTACGGCCGCGCCACCCTCCCCCACGGCATGCTCGGCCTGACCGCGGACCTCTGCGAGCAGTACATGCACTTCATCACCGACCGCCGCGCCGAACAGATCGGCCTCCCGCCGATCTACCACGAGACCCGTAACCCCTTCACCTGGATGTCCGAACTCATGGATCTGAAGAAGGAAAAGAACTTCTTCGAAACCCGAGTCATCGAGTACCAGACCTCCTCCGGCCTCACCTGGGACTGACCCCACCGGAAGGCCCGCCACCCGGCGTGCCTTCCATTCCACTCACCCGAGCCCTGGGCCGGGCAACCACGAACGGGACGGCCCGCGGAGCAACTCGCCGCCCCGCGGGCCGTCCCCGAGCCACACGGAATGCTGACGGGCGCACCCACGCTCGAACGCCGGCGCTTGAACGCCCCGGCGGCGCATACACCCACGCGGCCGCCGACGCCCGCGTATCCGCACGCCAGCGCCAACGAACGCAACCCCCGCACGCCAAACGTCGACGCATGCAACGCCGAGTCGTGGCGAATGGCTCCCCGCCACCACCGAGTCGTGGATTCTGGTCGTCGGCCCCAGCCATTTCTCACGACTCGACGGGCGGACGAGAGCGACAGGCGAGGTTGGGTGGTCAGGAAAGGAGGGCGAGGAGGACGTCGGTGGTGGTAGCGGTTCACTGGGCAGTGCGGCGACGGCGTTCTGCAGGTCGATGGCGACCAAAGCGGACTTCGGGTCGAGGTCGGTAGCGGGCATCTGACCCTGCGGTACGCCGGCCACGACGCCGAGCGTCGCGAGGATTCAGATCGGTGTGTCACCGCCGACCACCAGCTGGCCCACGGCGGCCGCCACAAGAAAGAGGCTACCGGCAACGAGTTTGCCGCGAACGGCCGACCGCCGCCCGGTGATCGCGGTGACCGCCGCCGCCAGCGACTCGCACCCCCGCCATAGATCATCAGTCCAAACTGTTCAGTTTCACCTGCCCAATCGCCGCCGGAGCGTCGGCAGCAGGTCGAGGGCGTTCTCCCGGTTGATCCGTCGCCGCAGCCGGCCGTCAACGGCCGGGTCGCGGTCGAACGCACCGACCAGGTCACGAACCTCGTCGTCGGTGCGGGCCGGCCAGTCGGTGCCGAGGAGGAGGTGGCTAGGGTCGGCGACCGCGGCGAGCGTGCGGATCGAGTTCGGCGAGGTGGGCAGTGCGGTGTCGAAGTAGAAGCGGCGCATCGCCCGGTCGAAAGCCTCCGGGTCCGGGCCCCAGCCCTCCGCCCCGGCGCTGCGGATCCGGTTCGCGGCGTACGGCAGAAACCCGCCACCGTGCGACAGGATGATCTTCACGTTCCGGTACCGGTCAAGGGTGCCGCTCGCGATCAGGTTGAGCGCCATCGTGCTGGTCTCGTAGAGAAAGTCGAGCACAGCCGTGTCCACCCCGGCCGGGCTTCCCGGATCCCCCGGCAGACCTTGCGGATGTGTGAACACGACCGCCTTGCGCCGATCGAGTTCCCGGAACAGCGGCTCGAAGTCCGGGTGGCCCAAGTAGTTGCCTCGGGCATGCGTCATCAGGATCACCCCGTCCGCGCCGAGTTCGTCGAGCGCGTACTTCGCCTGGTCGACGGCGAGTGCGGGATGCTCGAGCGCGACCGTGGCGAAGAACCCGAAGCGCCGCGGAAACCGGCGGACGAGCCTCGCGGCCTCCTCGTTGAGCAGCTTCACCCCGGTCCGCGCGACTTCCTCGGACCGAAACACGAAGGCCGGGACCGGATACGACGCGACGCCGACGGCGATCCCGTTCGCATCCATCACCCCGAACGCGCGCTCGAGGTCGTACGTCGCCCACGCCGGCGGATCGTCCGGGTCGACCACGCCGGCCAGCACGGCCCAGTCGTACACGCCCTTGGTGAGGAAGTGGAAGTGGGTATCGATGCGTCCCGCCCGCGGGCCGGATGCCGCAGAGCTGCTGCGTTCGGTCGAGGCGACCGCGGAGCTGGTCCCGGCAACGGTGGTGGCAACGGTGGTGGCGGCCGCGGCGAGTCCGGCGTACTGGAGTGCCTGGCGTCTGCTGATTGCTGATCTGGTCATGCCCATGACGCTAGGAACAGCGGCCCGCCTCGCACATCGGCCGGACGATTGCATCGAAAGGATGAAGCCCTCGCCCGAGCGCCCCTCCTAAACTCGAGAACATGCGGCAGGTCGGGACCGGATGGCGAGCGCCGACCGTCCTCGTGGACGGGGCGCTGGCTGCGCTCTGCCTCGCCGCGACGATCTGGCCGGGACTGCAGTCCGGCCTGTTCGACGGCTACCTCCCCTGGTTCGAGTGGCGGGCGCCGGCAGCGCTCGAAGTGGGCGTCGGCGTCCTGACCGCGGCAACCGTCTTCGTCCGGCGGCGCCGACCGCTGCTCCTGTCCCTCGGCGCTTTGGTCTCCTGGGGGTTCGCTTCAGCCTGGCCGGCGTTGCTGATCGCGCAGTACGGCGTCGGCGCGTACGTCGGCGCGACGCGGTGGTCGGCGTGGATTCGCGGCGGCGTGACCGCGGTAACGGTGGCCGATGTGGCCTGGCCGTTGTGGCGGGAGGCCGGCCCGGACGGGAGCATGCCGGTGAGTGTTGTGCTGTGCGTGCTGCCGATGATGCTCGGCCTGTACCTCGTGTCGCATCGCCAGGTCGTCGCCAACCTCCAGGAGCAGGCGCGCACCGAAGAACGCGCCCAGATCGCCCGCGATCTGCACGACGTGGTCACCCATCGCGTCTCGCTGATGGTTCTGCACGCCACCGCACTCGAGGCCGATGGCAAGGATCCGGCCGGTACGGCGCGACGCATCCAGGAGATCGGCCGGACGGCGCTCGGCGAGCTGCGGACGGTCGTCGGCGTACTGCGTGACGGCACCGACGTACCGCTGCGCCCGCAACCGGGACTCGCGGATCTCGACGAACTGGTCGAGACGTCCCGCGAATTGGGGCTCGACGTCGGGTTGACAGTGGACAGGACGATCAGCGCGTCGTCCATGGTCGAGCAGGCGATCTACCGCGTCGTCCAGGAGGCGCTGACCAACGTCCACAAACACGCTCCCGGTGCCCGGGCGAACGTCGAGGTCAGTCGGGACGGCGACGGCGTCCGGCTCGTGGTCCGCAACCGCGGCGGGACCGGGATCTCCGAACGCCGGGCCGGCCACGGTCTGCTCGGCATCGCGGAACGCGTGCGTCTGGTCGGCGGCGCCCTCCACACCACCGCCTTCGCGGACGGCTTCGAACTCGTCGTATCGTTGCCCGGAGCCACCTCATGATCCGCGTCCTGGTGGTCGACGACGAGTGGATGGTCCGGTCGATGCTGCGGCGGATCCTCGATGCCCAGGACGACATCGAGGTCGTCGGCGAGGCCGAGGACGGGCGGCAGGCCGTCGACGAGGTCCGCCTGCACCGCCCGGACGTCGTCCTGCTCGACATCAGGATGCCGCGCGTCGACGGCCTCGCCGCGACCGCGGAACTGAATCGGTTGCCGCAGGCACCGAAGGTGGTCGTGCTGACGACGTTCGACCTCGACGAGTACGTGGAGACCGCGCTGCGTTACGGTGCGGTCGGATTTCTGCTCAAGGACGCCACCGCGGACCAGATGGTGCTCGCGGTGCGCAGCGCGGCCGCCGGAGACGCGATGCTTTCACCACAGGTGACGAGGCGCCTGCTGCGCCGGTTCACAGGGGCGGCGGATCCGCGGCACGAGGACGCCGTACGGCGGCTCGCGGTGCTGACCGCGAAGGAACGGGAGGTGCTCGCGGCGGTCGGTGCAGGCCTCGCCAACAGCGACATCGCCGAACGGCTGTACCTCAGCGAGGCGACCGTGAAGAGCCACGTCAGCCGGATCCTCGCGAAACTGCAGCTCACCAACCGAGTCCAGGCCGCGATCCTCGCCCACCACGCCGGCCTCAACTGACCGCGCGGCCTCAGTCGACCGGCTCAGTCGACCGCCTCAGTCGGACCGCCTCAGTCGGCCAGCTCGGTCGACCGGGTCAGTCGACCGGGTCAGTCGACCGTGACCTCGAGGACGCCGATCACCTTGGCGAGCCGCGCGGCGACCCGGCCGGCGTCGAAACCGTTGCCTTCGACGACAACCCGCAGTTCGCCGGCGTCCAGCGACAGCGCGAGCTCGCGGACGTCGTACGGATTCAGCAGGACGGCGATCCGCGCCAGCATGCCCTCGACCTCGACCACCCGCGCCGTGAACACCGTGACGGTGCGCTCGACCGCCAGCAGGCTCATCGCACGACCTCCTTGTGGCGCAGCAGACCGAACGTCACGCCGTCGACCAGCGCCTCCCACGACGCCTCGACGATGTTGTGCCCGACGCCGACCGTGACCCAGGATCCTTCGCCGTCCGAGGTTTGGATCAGGACTCTGATCACCGCGTCGGTGCCGTGCCCCTGGTCGAGGATGCGGACCTTGTAGTCGACCAGCTCGAACGACTTCACCACCGGGTACGCCCGCTCGATCGCGGCCCGCAGCGCGTGGTCGAGCGCGTTGACCGGGCCGTTGCCCTCGCCGGTGACGATCTCCCGCTCGCCGCCGGCGACCAGTTTCACGGTCGACTCCGAGACCGCCTCGCCGTCGGCGCGCGACTCGGTGATCACTCGCCACGATTCGACGTCGAAGAAGCTCGGCCGCTTGCCGTCGACCTCTTCGGTGAGCAGCAGCGAGAACGACGCGTCGGCCGCCTCGAACGTGTACCCGCGGGCCTCGAGTTCCTTCACCCGGTCGGCCACGCGGGTCACCAGCTCGCGGTCGTTGCCGAGGTCGAATCCGAGCTCGCGGCCCTTCAGCTCGACGCTCGCCCGGCCGGCCATCTCCGAGACCAGCATCCGCATGTCGTTGCCGACCTTCGCCGGATCCGTGTGCTGATAGAGGTCCGGGTCGACCTTGATCGCGCTGGCGTGCAGGCCGGCCTTGTGCGCGAACGCGGACAGCCCGACGTACGGCTGCCGCGTGGACGGCGGGACGTTCGTCACCTCGGCGATCGCGTGCGCGATCCGGAACGAGTCCGCGAGGTTGCCCGGCGGCAGCAGGTGCATGTCGCGCTTGAGCTCGAGGTTCGCGACGACGGCCAGCAGATCGGCGTTGCCCGTGCGTTCGCCGTACCCGTTGATGGTGCCCTGGACGTGCGTGGCGCCGGCCTCGACCGCGGCGATCGAGTTCGCCACCGCGCAGCCACCGTCGTTGTGGGCGTGGATGCCGAGCCGCGCGCCGGTCGTCTCGAGGACGTCGTGGACGATGTCCTGCAGCTCGCGTGGCAGCGTGCCGCCGTTGGTGTCGCACAACGCGATCACGTCGGCGCCCGCCTCCGCCGCCACGCGGACCACCTCGAGCGCATAGGCACGGTTCGTGCGGTAGCCGTCGAAGAAGTGCTCGGTGTCGAGGAATACCCGGCGGCCCTGCGCACGCAGGTGGCGCACGGTGTCGGCCACCATCCGGAGGTTCTCGTCGAGGGTCGTGCGCAGCGCCCGCTCGACGTGCGCGTCGTGGCTCTTGGCAACCAGCGTGATCACGTCGGCGCCGGACTCACGCAGCGCGGCGACCTGCGGGTCGTCCGCGGCCGCGGCCCCCGGCTTGCAGGTCGCGCCGAACGCCGCGAACGTCGCGTTCCGCAGGTGCAACTCGGTCTTCGCCCGCTCGAAGAACTCGGTGTCCTTCGGCACCGCCCCCGGCCAGCCGCCCTCGATGAATCCGACCCCCAGCTCGTCCAGGTGCTGCGCGATGGCGATCTTGTCGGCCACGGACAGCGCCAGACCCTCCTGCTGCGCCCCGTCGCGCAACGTCGTGTCGTAGACGTGGAACTCGTCCGAGATAGTCATGGGATCGGCCTTCCAGAGGGGGTGTCGGGCAAACAAAAAACCTCCCGCAAGGTGCGAGAGGTCTGCGCGCTCAGGTACTGCCTGCTGAGCGCGCCTAGCGAATAATCACCCGAAAGTGCTTCATGACGTTTCGCAGTCTGCCACACAAAGTCCGGACCGTGACGTCCCCGTCTCGCATCACGAACATTCAGTACTGCGCCCCGTACTGGAGTCCAGCCCCGCGCCAAGCACCCCCACCACCCCAACTCGCCACCCCACGCCCGAAACCACCCGCCCCGAATCCGCGCCCCGAAACCGGACCGAATCACCGCCCCGAACCACCCACCTCGAACCACCCCGCGCCGAACCACCCGCGCCGAATCCCCCACCCCGGATCGCCCGCGCGGATATCCGGCGCTTGTGACCGATCCGTGGGTGGGTCTGGGTGACCGAGTCAGCGCCCGGACTGGCCGACCGCGCGCGTCCCCGCCCGCCCGCGTCCCCGCACGGTGGGTTCACCCACGGTGTTGTGGGTTCCTGACCCGTGTGAAGGGTACGGAACCCACAACATCCGGATCCCCGGCTGGCGTACGGCCGTGCTGCTGTTCTCGTTCCTCGCCTTC
>NZ_JBEZFT010000066.1:0-40971 GCF_040649595.1 Kribbella sp. NPDC048915
CCGCATCCGGTACCGGTCCCGGGGTTCGCCCGGTGGGTTCACCCACCGTGTTGTGGGTTCCTGACCCGTGTGAAGGGTGCGGAACCCACAACACCGTGGGTGAACCCACCGTGCGACGGAAACCCGGAGGCCCCTACGCGCACACCACACCGCCACCACACCGCCACCACACCGCCACCACACCGCCACCACACCGCCACCACACCGCCACGGGACGGCACCAGGCGCCGAGCTACCAACCCGGCCAACCCGGCCGCTGCAGTTCGCCGGGTTCGTAGCAAGCCTGCTCCGCCGGCAACTGCTGACCCGCGAAAACTCTCCAAGGAGAGTTTTCCGCACGACAGTGGAGGGTTTTCCCGCCATACGCGGGAAAACCCTCCATAGATGCGGCTCCAACGGGGCGGGCCCAGACCTCGTCTGCAGGGTGCGGCGTGGGGGCCCGCCTGTCCGCGGCACGGGGGAACGGATGTGGTAAGCGGGAGACGGCTTGTGGGGACGGAAATAGAGTTGGTGGGTGGCTGAGGAAGCTGTGACGACGTTGCGGGCTGAGTTGGGGCGGTTCGAGCGGGTGGAGGAAGCGTTCGCGCTGCTCGAGGTGTTTCTGGAGGTGGCTCGGCCGCGGCTTGGCACGGTCGTGCTGGATCCGGTGGGGCTGCGGTTGCCGGCGGAGGTGACTGATGAACGTGCACTGCTGGAGAAGCTGATCGACGAGATCGAGCAGGAGCCGCGCGGCAAGGGACGCGTGCTCGAGCGGGCGTTCGACATGGACGACGAGCAGGCACGCTGGGACTACGTACGGCTCGCCTACAGTTCGAACCAGGCCACGGTGTGGAGCCGTCGCCAGCGAACCACATTCTTCGAGGCAACGCTTGCGCCCAAGGCGACGTACTGGCTTCCCGACAGCTTGAAGGCCGATTACTTCAGCGCTCTGACCGCCCGTGGCTGGGCCATCCCGGAGGACTGGACCACCGCTGTCCCCAAACGCCCCAAGCCCTGGTGGAAACGCGGCAGCCGCTGACCGCGCGCTCCCTCGGGTAAGGGCATGGCGTGCTGGTGACGGCGGCGCGGTGGTCCGCGACTACCGCCCCTGCCGGTGGGTAGGTGCCGGCAGGGACGGTGTGGCGTGGGTCAGTCGACGGCCGGGAGGTGGGTGAGGGCTTCGGC
This sequence comes from Kribbella sp. NPDC048915, assembly GCF_040649595.1. Taxonomy (NCBI): domain Bacteria; kingdom Bacillati; phylum Actinomycetota; class Actinomycetes; order Propionibacteriales; family Kribbellaceae; genus Kribbella; species Kribbella sp. NPDC048915. The sequence continues at coordinate 1,165 of NZ_JBEZFT010000066.1, forward strand.
GACGGCTGATTGGATTTCGGTGTCGGACCAGGTGCGGTCGGTGATGGTGTTGGAGAGGTAGGCGTCGTAGGCGGCCAGGTCGAGGTGGCCGTGGCCGCAGAGGGCGGTGAGGATGACCTTCTCCTCGCCGGATTCCTTGCAGCGTTGGGCTTCCTCGACGGCGGCGGCCAGTGCGTGAGTGGGCTCGGGAGCCGGAACGATGCCTTCGGTGCGGGCGAACTGGACGCCGGCCGCGAAGCACTCGGACTGCGGTTTCGCGACCGCCTCGATCTCGCCGGTCTCGTACAGGTGGCTGATCAGCGGGCTCATGCCGTGGTACCGCAGGCCGCCCGCGTGGATCGGGTCGGGGACGAAGTCGTGGCCGAGGGTGTGCATCTTCATCAGCGGCGTCATGCCGATGGTGTCGCCGAAGTCGTAGGCGTAGGTGCCTTGGGTCAGCGAGGGACAGGCGGCCGGCTCGACGGCGCGGACCACCGGGGACATCCGGCCGGCCCACTTCTCGCGGAGGAACGGGAACGCGAGGCCGCCGAAGTTCGAGCCGCCGCCGGTGCAGCCGACAATGAGGTCCGGGGTCTCGCCGGCCATCGCGAGCTGCAGCAGGGCCTCTTCACCGATGATCGTCTGGTGCATCAGCACGTGGTTGAGCACCGATCCGAGTGCGTAGTGGATCTCCGGATCCTGCACCGCGGCCTCGACCGCCTCGCTGATCGCGATACCGAGTGAACCGGTGGAATCGGGGTCGCCGGCCAGGATCTTCCGGCCGGCCTCGGTGAGCTCCGACGGGCTCGGGTGCACGGTCGCTCCGAAGACCTGCATCATGGTCCGCCGGTACGGCTTCTGGTCGTAGGACGCGCGGACCTGCCAGACCTCGCACTCCAGGCCGTACTGCGCGCAGGCGAAGGCGAGTGCTGTGCCCCACTGGCCGGCGCCGGTTTCGGTGGTGAGCTTTCGGACACCGGACTTCGCGTTGTAGTACGCCTGCGGGACGGCCGTGTTGGGTTTGTGGGATCCCGCGGGGGAGACGCCTTCGTACTTGTAGTAGATCCGCGCGGGTGTGTCGAGAGCCTTCTCCAGGCGGTGGGCGCGGTAGAGCGGACTCGGCCGCCACAGCCGGTAGACGTCGAGGACTTCGCCGGGAATGTCGACGTACTGGTCCTGGGACACCTCTTGCAGGATCAGGTCCATCGGGAAGAGTGGGGCGAGGTCGTCCGGCCCGATCGGTTGCCCGGTGCCCGGGTGCAGGACCGGTGGGGGCGGCGTGGGTAGGTCGTGAAGAACGTTGTACCAACGGGTCGGCAGCTCGTCTTCCGGCAGCAGGATCTTCGTCGGCGTCATGACGCAAAGTTAGGCCCGCGCGGACGCCCCGACAATGACCTGCACCGGAACCCGACCGGACCTCATCCGGAACTCGGCAGCCGGTCCACGGCGACCCCGGCTCGCACGCGGTACACGACATCCGAAGGCTGCTGGGTGTCGAGCGCGTCGGCGACGCCGAGGCAGTGCAGCAGGAGCCGGCCGATCATCTCGTGCGAGACGATCAGGGGCCGGAGTACGCCGGTCCGCCCGATCTCGTCCAGCACGCGCGCGGCGCGTACCGAGGCGTCCGCGTAGCTCTCGCCGCCTGGAAACCGATAGGTGTACTTGTCTCGTGAGCGTCGCTCACGTTCGCCCGGCCAGCGCGCGTCGATCGCCGCGGAGTCCAGACCCGACCAGTCCCCGTGGTCGAGTTCGGCGAGGTCGTCCAGCACCTCAACGCGGAGCCCGAGGTGCGAGGCAATGACCCTGGCTGTCGTTAGCGCGCGGCCGAGCGGGCTGGCGTAGACGGCGTCGATGCCCGCACCGGTCAGTAGACGGGCGTTCCGGTGCGCCTGGCCGAGGCCGAGCGGGGTGAGCGGTGAGTCGAGGCGGCCCTGGCGGCGCCCGGCGACGTTCCACTCGGTCTGACCGTGGCGTGCCAGGTAGGCGGTCAGGCCGGGATGGTGGCGGGGGCTCCGAGCCATTCGTCGATTTCCGCGAGGAGGGACTTCTGGACTTCCGGTGGCGCGGTGGAGGCGAGGACGGAACCGCGCGCCAGGTCCGCGAGTTCCGCGTCGGTGAAGCCGTGGACGCTGCGCGCGGTCTCGTACTGTTCGGCCAGGCGGGAGCCGAACAGGAGCGGGTCATCGGCGCCGAGCGCGATCCGGGCGCCCGCCTCGTACAGCGCGCGCAGCGGGACGTCCTCGGGTCGGCGGTAGACGCCGAGTGAGACGTTCGAGGCGGGGCAGACCTCCAGGGCGACCTGTGCGTCGACCAGGCGCTTCAGCAGGTCCGGGTCCTCGACGGCGCGGACGCCGTGGCCGATCCGCCCGGCACCGAGCTCGTCCAAGCAGGTGCGCACGGTGGCCGGTCCGCACAGCTCACCGCCGTGCGGCGCCGACAGCAGCCCGGCGCGGCGCGCGATGCGGAACGCCGGCTCGAACTCCGACGTCGTACCGCGTCGTTCGTCGTTCGACAGGCCGAAGCCGACCACGCCGCGGCCGGCGTACTGCGCAGCCAGCCGCGCCAGGGTGCGGGCATCCAGCGGGTGGCGGGTGCGGTTCGCGGCGACGACGACCTGGACCGCGATCCCGGTCGAGGCCGCGGCGTCGCGGGCGGCGTCCAGCACCAGGTCGGTGAACTCGGTGATGCCGTGGAACCGGTTCGCGTAGCCGGACGGGTCCACCTGGATCTCCAGCCAGCGCGAGCCGTCCGCCTTGTCGTCCTCGGCGGCCTCGCGGACCAGCCGGCGGACGTCGTCCTCCGTGCGTAGCACCGAGCGCGCGATGTCGTACAGCCGCTGGAACCGGAACCAGCCGCGCTCGTCGGCCGCCGACAGCTCCGGGGGCCAGTCGGTCCGCAACGCGTCCGGGAGCCGGACCCCGTGCTTGTCCGCCAGCTCGACCAGCGTCAGGTGCCGCATCGACCCGGAGAAGTGCAGATGCAGGTGTGTCTTCGGCAGCACCCGCAGATCCCGCTGCGTCATTACCGAAGGTTACCGAGGCCCTACCGGCCTCACGAAATCCGTGCGCGTCATCCCTTCAGTGTCGCCGAGCCGCGCCCAGGCCGACGAGGTCGGTGGTGCCGGTGGGGAACGCGGTAGGGGTGGTGTGCGTTGTGGACGGGTGAAGGCTGTATGGTTCTGACCGCGGTGCGACGCCCGGTGCGGGGTTGTACGGGCAGGGGCCTGGGTCGAGGCTGAGCTTTCGAGGCTGAGTTCGACCAGTCGGCTCCGACCCCGTACACTTCTCTAGGTCCGGGCGTTGATGGCCCTGATCCGGCATGCCCGAGATCAGGACCGACGCGGCGTCCGGATGGATTGCAGAGGGCACTAGCTCAACTGGCAGAGCATCGGTCTCCAAAACCGAAGGTTGGGGGTTCAAGTCCCTCGTGCCCTGCAAATCCTGACCGGCGCAGGGCCGGTCAGGCCGCCGCTAGCGAAAGAGGTAGGTCGTGACGGAGACGCGCACCCCGGCACCGTCCGGCGCCGGCAAGCCTGGGGAAGGCAAGCAGGGCAGGGGCCTGCTGCGCTTCTACCGCCAGGTGGTCGCCGAGCTCCGCAAGGTCGTCTGGCCGACCCGCAAGCAGCTCTCCACCTACTTCGTGGTCGTTCTGACCTTCGTGGTGTTCGTCATCGCGTTCGTCTCGGTGCTCGACCTCGCCTTCGGCTGGGCGATGTTCAAGATCTTCGGCTGAGGCCGTCCACCACGATCCCCACCGCAGGTCCCGGGCTCCTGACCCGATCCGAAGCAGACAAGACCCCGAACCACAGATGACGGAGTACGACGTGTCCGAGCGCGACGACGAGGTCCTCGACTACGAGGACGAGTTCGACGTATCCGACTCCGACGACGACCTCGATCTCGACTTCGACGAGGACGACACCGACACCGACGACGACCTCTTCGGTGACGACGACGATGACGACGACCCGTTCGCGGACATCGACGACGAGGACACCGACGTCGAGGTGGACGTCGAGGACGAGGACGACGAGTACTCCGCCGACGACGAGGCGGAGACGCCGCGTCCGGACGCCGACACCTCCGACGACGAGCCGGTGGTCGTGGTGCCGGCCGCCGACAGCGCCGAGGCCGACGAGGTGGTGACCGCGGACGACGTCGACGACGCTGCCGCCGAGCTGTCCGAGGAGACCGCCGAGACCGCGCCGGAGTCCACCGACGAACCGGCCGCCGCGGCCGACGAGGTCGTCTTCTCCAGCGGCGACGACGCCGCGGACACCGACGACGCGGACGACGACGAGGACACCGACGTCGAGGCGCCGGCCGCCGAGGCTGAGGCCGAAGAGGCTGAGGAAGCCGAGGAGGCGGAGCCCGAAGAGCCGGGTGACCCGCTCGAGGAGCTGCGCAGCCGGCTGCGGTCGCAGATCGGCGACTGGTACGTCGTGCACACGTACTCAGGGATGGAGAACCGGGTCAAGGGCAACCTGGAGAACCGGATCAACTCCCTGAACATGGAGGACTACATCTTCGAGATCATCGTGCCGACCGAAGAGGTCGCCGAGATCAAGAACGGGCAGCGCCGGATGGTGAAGCGCACGGTGCTCCCCGGCTACGTCCTGGTCCGGATGGATCTGACCGACGAGTCCTGGTCGACCGTGCGGCACACGCCGTCGGTGACCGGTTTCGTCGGGAACAGCCAGAAGCCGGTCCCGCTCAGCCTCGAAGAGGTCGAGAAGATGCTCGCTCCGGCCGTCGTGGCGGCGGCCGAGGCGGCGGCTGCCGAAGCCGGCGCCGCACCCGCCAAGACCGCGGCCAAGAAGAAGGTCGAGGTCGCCGACTTCGGTGTCGGGGACTCGGTCATGGTGGTCGACGGGCCGTTCGCGACCCTGCACGCCACAGTCACGGAGATCAATGCCGAGGCCCAGCGGATCAAGGCCCTGGTGGAGATCTTCGGCCGGGAGACCCCGGTGGAACTCAGCTTCAACCAGATCCAGAAAGTCTAAGGACCCGACAGAATGCCTCCCAAGAAGAAGATCGCTGCGCTGGTCAAGGTGCAGCTCCAGGCCGGTGCCGCGACGCCGGCCCCGCCGGTCGGTACCGCGCTCGGTCCGCACGGCGTCAACATCATGGAGTTCTGCAAGGCGTACAACGCGCAGACCGAATCCATGCGCGGCAACGTCGTACCGGTCGAGATCACCATCTACGAAGACCGGTCCTTCACCTTCATCACCAAGACGCCGCCGGCGCCGGAGATGATCAAGAAGGCCGCCGGTCTGCAGAAGGGCTCCCCGGTCCCGCACCGCGACAAGGTCGGCAAGATCACCAAGGACCAGGTCCGCGAGATCGCCACCACCAAGATGCCGGATCTGAACGCCCGCGACATCGACGCGGCAATGAAGATCATCGAGGGTACGGCGCGCTCCATGGGCGTCACCGTCGACGGCTGATCGCACCCCAACTTTTCCCGCAGTAGTGGCAGGGCGAAGCGCCGCCCGACGACCACACCCCAGAAAGAGGAACAGCAATGGCACAGCGCAGCAAGGCTTACCGCGCCGCCGCGGAGAAGATCGACTTCGACAAGCTGTACACGCCGCTCGAGGCGATCCGGCTGGTCAAGGAGGCCGCCGGCAGCAAGAAGTTCAACTCCACCGTGGACGTCGCGATGCGTCTCGGGGTCGACCCTCGTAAGGCCGACCAGATGGTGCGTGGCACCGTCAACCTTCCGCACGGCACCGGCAAGACGGCACGGGTCCTCGTCTTTGCCACCGGTGAGAAGGCCGAGGCCGCCAAGGCCGCCGGCGCCGACTTCGTCGGCGACGACGACCTGATCAAGAAGGTCACCGACGGCTGGCTCGACTTCGACGCCGTGGTCGCCACCCCTGACCTGATGGGCAAGGTCGGCCGGCTCGGCCGCGTCCTCGGCCCGCGTGGTCTGATGCCGAACCCGAAGACCGGAACGGTCACCCCGGACGTGGCCAAGGCCGTCACCGACATCAAGGGTGGCAAGATCGAGTTCCGGGTCGACCGGCACGCGAACCTGCACTTCATCATCGGCAAGGCCTCGTTCGACGAGACCCAGCTGGTGGAGAACTACAGCGCCGCCCTCGAGGAGATCCTCCGTCTGAAGCCGGCCAGCTCGAAGGGCCGCTACATCAAGAAGACGGTCTTCTCCACCACGATGGGTCCGGGCGTCCAGGTTGACCCCAACCTGAGCCGCAACCTCACCGGCGAGCCGGTCGAGGCCTGATCCGCAGCACCTCGGAAATGCCCCCGCCGTCGGCGGGGGCATTTTTTGTCCCCGCACAACTGCCGAGTCGTGGGAAATGGTTGTCGAGGGGTTCCGCGAGTCGTGGATTTTGGTTGTCGTCGAGAGCCGATTTTCACGACTCGGCGGTCGAAGCGCACTCGGCGGTCGAAGCGTGCGTGAGGCGGAGCGGGGTGTCGGCGGTTTGGACGGTCCAGCCGTCGGAGTGGTGTTCGAGGATCGTGCCTGCAACTGCATCACCGGGAGCAGCTGCTGGGTCGGTGCGGGCGATGAGGTGGGTGGCGCCGTCCAGTTCGACCTGGGCGCTGACCGACGTGACGTTCAAGGCGGCCGCCTTGCGCCGGATCACCCAAGACGGCTCGGTGAGGTCCAGCAGGCGTTCGGCGTCGGTGAAGAACGGCGCCTCGGACGCCAGCGCGGGATCCTGCGGTTCGCCCGGATCACCGGCCACGAGCCGCGGTACGGCCTCGTCGAGGCACTCGGCGAACAGTGTGCGCCAGCACTGAATGATCGCGGTGCCGTTCAGGTCGTCGGGCAGCGGTACGACGCGTTGCGCCAGGATCGCGCCCGTGTCGAACTCCGCCGCGGTCCGGTGCACCGTGACGCCGACCCGCTCGTCGCCCTCGTAGATCAGCCGCTGCGGCGTCGGTCCACGGCCGGCCGGTAGCGGCGCCGGGTGGCAGTTGATCGCGCCGTACTTCGGAATCTCGAGGATCTCGGCCGGGATCAACCGTGGGAACGCGGCCGAGATGATCACGTCCGGCCGGAGGGCGGCGATGACCGGCGCGGCCACCGTGCGGAGCTTGCGGGTGATCAGCACGTTCACGCTGTCCGGCAGCTCCGCGACCATCGGCGAATGCGCGCCGTACCGGCCGTCGTCGGGCAGTGTCGAGACCAGGACCAGTTCGTGACCGTTGCGCTCGACGAAGTCGTTCACGACCCGGAAGCCGGGGAGGAAGGCGTTCAGGCCGACGATCCGCAAACTCATGATTCCCCAGAAGCGGCATCGAGCATCCGGAGCGTGATGTCCCGGTTGCGGACGACGTAGATCTGCAGCCACCACGGGACCCCGGTCGCGCCGAGCTCGGCGAACGTGGTCCCGGCATTGCTGGAGACACCGAGGATCGAACGGGCCATGCGGCCCATCGTCGCACTCGACGGTGCCGCGGGCCGACCGGATTCGGCGGCGGGCGGTCGATCGGGCACAGTACAATCGCGGTATGACGCAGTACGGGCGGCGATTTCTGCGCCCCGGCCGGCACGACGGTGCCGACGGGGTGAGCCGCTGCTGCGCTCTCTCCTGAGGTGACCGCGGCCGACCGGGGTGGATCCCCCGTCGAGACCGTCATTCTGGAGAGAAACCCATGTCTGTCCTCACCCTGAAAGAACTGCACGCTGCCCTCGGGCTGCGCGACCTCACCGATCCGGCGCAGGGTCCGCACGCGATCCAGCTCGTCGTCGACTCGATCCGCGCGGCGCTCGCCGCGGCCTGGCCGTACACCGAGATCTGGACCCGCCGCGATCATCCCGTCGTACCGCTGGCGGACAACTACGACAACCTCGGGTACGCGAACGACGCGGTGACGCGGGAGGCCCGCTACACGCGCTACGTTTCGGAGAACGAGGTCCTGCGCAGTCATACGTCGGCGATGATCCCGCCCGCGCTGCGGGAACTGGCCGCCTCGGAGTCGTCCGATGTGCTGATGATCTGCGCGGGCATCTGCTACCGCCGGGACTCGGTCGACTGGCAGCACACCGGTACGCCGCATCAACTGGACCTGTGGCGGATCAGCCGCAACGTGCCATTGGGCGAGCCGGAGCTGGAGGAGATGATCGCCCGCCTGGTCGACACGGTCCTCCCCGGCCAGACGTATCGCACTGTGCCCGCGGTACACCCGTACACGATCCACGGCCGGCAGATCGACGTACTGCTGGACGACCAGTGGATCGAGATCGGCGAATGCGGTGTCGCGGCGCCGCATGTCCTGCGCATGGCCGGCCTGGACGAGAGCTGGACCGGCCTCGCGATGGGACCCGGCCTGGACCGCCTGCTGATGCTCCGTAAGGGGATCCGTGACATCCGTCTGCTGCGGTCGACCGATCCGCGGGTGGCCGCGCAGATGCTGGATCTCTCGCCCTACAAGGCGGTTTCGTCGATGCCGCCGGTACGGCGTGACCTGTCCGTCGTGGTGAACGCGGACGCGGACGTGTCGGCGGAGGTGATCGGTGACAAGGTCCGCGACGCGCTCGGCCCGGACGCCGATGCGGCCGAGTCGCTCGAGGTGCTCGGCGAGACGTCGTACGACGACCTGCCCGAGCGTGCCCGGGAGCGTCTCCAGATGACGCCCGGGCAGCGGAACCTCCTGGTCAGACTGGTCCTACGACCGGTCGACCGCACGCTGACCGATGCCGAGGCCAACCACCTGCGAGACCGGGTCTACCGCGCGCTGCACGAAGGCCCGGTCCTGGAGCTGATCGGCTGAGCGCAGGGTCAGAGGGCGGCGCAGAAGGACTTGGCCTTCTCGGTGATGGACTGCCAGTTCGCGGCGGCGACGTCGGTGGGGGAGACGACGTCGGTGCCGGCGCTGACCGCGAGCGCCCCGGCGTCGAGGAAGTCCCGCGCGTTGCCGGCGTTGACACCGCCGGACGGGATCAACGGGACGCCGGGGAACGGGCCGTTCAGGTCCTTGAGGTACTTCGGGCCGAGCTGGTGCGCGGGGAAGATCTTCACCGCGGTGGAACCGAGCGCGAGCGCGGTCATCACCTCGGACGGGGTGAACGCACCGAGGACGAGCGGGATGCCGGCCGTCCGGGTGGCTTCGGCGATCGCGGCGGCCTCGGGTCCCTGGCCGGGGGTGACCAGGAACTGCGCTCCGGCCTCGATCGCCTGCCGGGCCTGGTCGGCGGTCTGGACCGTGCCGGCCCCGACCACTGCACCGGTCTCGGCGGCGGTGGACGCGGCGCGCTCGAGGTGCCGAGGCAGGTCCGGGGTGGTGTAGGTGAGCTCGACGACGTGGATCCCGCCGTCCACCAGGGCGCCGCACAGGTCCCGGGCGTCGGAGATCTCCCGGGCGCGGACGACGGTCAGGACCCGGTCGGCGCGGAGCAGCTCCAGGGTGTTCACAACGGTTTCCTCTCGGCAGGCAATGGCTCAGCAGGGGCAGCAGCGGTTGGCGTGCGGCGGACGGACCGGCCGGGCAGCGCGGACGTCCGCTGCGACTCGTCGATGACCAGGTCACCGTTGACGATCACGTACGGAATGCCCTCCGGTTGCCGGCGCGGTTCGGGGAAGGTAGCGGTGTCGCGGACGGTCTCGGGGTCGAACAGGACCAGGTCGGCGGCGTACCCCGCGCGGATCAGGCCGCGGTCGGGCAGCCGGAGGCGGCGGGCGGGGCGGCCGGTGAGGTGGTGGATGCAGTCGGCAAGGTCGAGAACGCCCAGCTCACGGACGTAGTGCGCGAGGTAACGCGGGAACGTTCCCCACGACCGCGGATGCGGCTTGCCGCCGACCAGGATGCCGTCCGAGCCGCCGGTGTGCGACGGGTGCTGCATGATCGCGCGGACGTTCTCCTCGTGGCCGACGTGCTGCAGGATCGAGGTCGCGAGGTCGTCGGCCAGGAGGGTCTCGAAGAACACGTCCGCGGGCGTCTGACCGGTTCGCTGCGCGAGCTCGGCGACTGTGTGCCCGACCGCGCCGGAGAGCGCAGGATTGCGGACGCCGCCGATCTCGATCGTGTCCCACTCGACGACGCAGCCGTGGCAGCCGTCCGTGCCAACCTGCTCGAGCTCGTAGGTGATGCGTCGGCGCTGGACCGGATCCCGGAGCCGGGCGAGCAGGGCATCCGGACCGCCTTCGGCCGTCCAGCTCGGGAGGATCGCCGACAATGTGGTCGCTCCCGGCAGGTACGGGTAGGTGTCGGTGGTGACGTCCACGCCCGCCGCCAGCGCTTCGTCGATCAGAGCGACCAGATCCTTGCCGCGACCGGCGTTCGGCGCGAAGTTCATCACCGCGTGGGTCAGGTGCAGCGCGCAGCCTGAGCGGCGCGCCACGTCGACCATCTCGGCGTACGCCTCCAACGCGCCCTTCCCGTACGAGCGCTGGTGCGGTGCGTAGTACCCGCCGTACGCCGCGAGCACCTCGCACAACGCGACCAGCTCGTCCGTACTCGCGAACATCCCGGGCGTGTACGTCAGCCCGCTGCTCATCCCGACAGCGCCCGCGAGCAGCCCGTCGGCGAGCAGTTGCCGCATCCGCGTCAGCTCGTCGTCCGTGGCCGGACGGTTGGACGTCCCCACGACCATCAGGCGCAGCGTGCCCTGCGGGACCAGGTACGCCGCATTGCACGCGATGCCCTGATCGAGGCGGTCGAGGTACCCGGCGACGGTAGACCAGGAGAAGTCGAAGTCGTCCGGTTCGCCGTTCCAGCCGGCGATCTGGCGGCGTACCACGGCGCGCGTCGGATCGTCGATCGGCGCGAACGACAGACCGTCCTGGCCGAGGACCTCGAGCGTCACACCCTGGCTGACCTTCGCGGTGTGGTCGGGGTTGACCAGGATCTGCAGGTCCGAGTGCGAGTGCATGTCGATGAAACCGGGCGACAGCACCAGCCCGTCGGCGTCGATCGTCCGGTGCGCGGCCGGCAGGTCGTTGCCGATGGCCACGATGCGGCCGGTGTCGACCGCGACGTCGGCGTGGTACCCGGGGGAGCCCGTGCCGTCGACGACCAGCGCTCCGGTGATCAGCAGGTCCATGTCAGAAGAACGTCCGGACCAGGTCGACGACCACCGGGTCCGCCGCATCGGGGTCGTCGAGCACCGGGATCAGGCCCCACTTGTCGAAGGCCGTACAGGGATGGGACAGGCCGACGCGCAGTTCGTCGCCGATCACCACGTCCTGCTCGTCGCCGAACCGCAGGAACCCGTGCTGGTCGTTGAGTTTGGTCACGGTCATGCCGGTCGCCGGCCGGATCGGGTCACCGTCGGACCGCGGCCGGATCAGCTGCGGCTCCGGGTAGTCCTGATCGAACGGGAAGTCGCGACGGCCGCCGTCGAAGATCGCCAGCCCCGGCTCGGGTTGCGACGTGATCCGCATCCAGCCGTGCATCGCCGGGACCAGTTGCTCGCCGTCGGTGCGCGGGTGCTCGCCGAGTGGGGACACGCGGCGGTACAGCCCGTCGTCGTGGGTGATGTACGCGCCGGAACGCAGGACCACCCGCGCGCCCTGGCCGGCCTCCGCGGCGAGGACCTTCGCGACCTGCTCGAAGTACTGGCTGCCGCCCGCGCTCACGATCGGTACGACGTCCGGCGGGTACAGCGGCCGCAGCAGGTGATGAACAGCTGCCAGTTCCCGCAGGTACGCGCGCACCTCTTCCAGGTCGGCCTCGTCGACACCGTGACCGATCGCGCCCTCGTAGCCGGCGACGCCGACCAGCCGCAGCGTCGACGCGGCGGCGATCGCCTCGCCGACCGCGAGCGCGGTCTCGGCATCGCGGGCACCGGTCCGGCCGCCGATCCCGCCGACCTCGACCATCACGTCGAGCGGTCGCGCGTCCGGTCCGACGTACGCCGATCGGGCCTGCTCCGTCAGCTCGACCGTGCGCACCGAGTCGGCCCACACCATCACCTCGAACGCCGGGTCGGCCGCCAGTTCGTCGGCGATCCAGCGCAGCTGCAGCGGTGAGATGACCGCGTTCGCGATCAGTACCCGCTGTACGCCGTAAGCGCGCGCGACGCCGAGCTGGAACCCGTTCGCCAAGGTGATCGCCCACGCGCCGGAGTCCAGCTGCATCGCCCAGAGCGCCGGTGCCATCGTGGTCTTGCCGTGCGGCGCGAGCTCGACGCCGTGGCGTTCGCACCAGGTGGTGAGCGTGTCGACGTTGTGCCGCAGGCCGGGCGCCGACAGCGTCATCAGCGGAGTCGGGAGCTGTGACAGCCGAGGCCGGTCGGCCAGCACGTCCTTGACCGTCCGGCCCCAGAAGGCGGGTGGCAGGGCCTTGTCCTGCCAGGTCACCTGCTGATCGGCGAGCGCGGCGACGGCATCGGCGTCGTATGCGGGCATCAGACCCCCTGGTCGCGGATGGCCTCGGATTGTCTCGGATGGCCTCGGGTTGCAGAATACGCAACGCTCATTGCGTATTCTGACTCATCGGTTGTAGCATCGCGGCCGAAGTCGCGTCAACGCACGCCCTATCCCATCACTCTCGCCCCGCAAGGAGTGCCGATGTCCGAAACGGCTGCGATCTGCATCGGCGAGGCGATGATCATGCTCGCCGGTGGACCCGGGCCGCTCGCGGACGTGGAGGTGTTCCGCCGGTCGGTCGGCGGCGCCGAGTGCAATGTGGCCGGCGGGCTCGCGGCGCTCGGCGTACCGACCGGTTGGGTCTCGCGGCTCGGTGACGACGGGTTCGGCGAGCATGTCCTGCGTGATCTCACGGCGCGCGGCGTCGACGTCGGGGGCGTGGAGATCGACCCGGTCCGGCCGACCGCGTTGTACGTGAAGGAGAGCGCGGACGGCCGCTCCCGGATGCACTACTACCGGACCGGCTCGGCCGCGGCGGCCATGGACCCGGCCTTCCTGGATCGTCCCGCGGTCAAGGAGCGACTGCGGCAGGCAAAACTGGTGCACACCACCGGTATCACCGCGGCGATCTCCACGACCAGTGCGGACATGCTGGAGCGGCTGGCCACCGAGCCGCGGGACTTCCTGCTCAGCGTGGACCTCAACTGGCGGCCGACGCTGTGGCGAGACAAGGACCCCGCCCAGCTGTGGCGGCTGCTCAAGGCCGCTGACATCGTGCTGATCGGTGCCGACGAGGCAGAGGTGTTCGCCGGGACCGGTGACCCGGACGAGCTGTTCGAACTGATCGGCGCGCGGACGCTGGTCGTGAAGAACGACGCGCACACGGCGATCGTTCTGGACGCGGACGGCCGTACTGAAGTCCCGGCGCTCACCGTGGACGTGGTCGAGACCGTCGGAGCGGGTGATGCCTTTGCTGCCGGCTACCTGGCCGGAACGCTGCAGGGGCTGCCGGCCACACAGCGCCTGCGGCTGGGCCATCTGACCGCTGCGGCCGTACTGACTGCGCCTGAGGACCACGCGCCGCCGCCGTCGGACGACGTCCGCGAGCGACTCCTCAACGCGTCCGACGCGGAGTGGGCGGCGGAGAAGATCGGTGCGGCATGAGCCAGAGTCTCGGCAGAGCACTGCAGATCCTCACCAGCCTTGGTGAGGGAGAGCGGTCGCTCGATCAGTTGGCCGCCGAGTTGGGTGTGCACAAGACGACGGTGCTGCGGCTGCTGCGCACGATGGAGGCGGAGCGGTTCGTACGGCGGGACGCGGCGCACCGTTATCGCCTGGGGGCGCGGCTGTTCGCGCTGGCGGACGTCGCGCGCGAGCAACACGTCGTACGGCAGGTCGCCGCGCCGCATCTGCGCGAGCTGAACCAGAAGACCGGGCAGACCGTTCACCTGGCGGCGTGGGAGAACGGCGAGGTCATCTACGTCGACAAGCTGGACAGTGTCCGGTCCGTCCGCATGTACTCGCAGGTCGGCGTACCGGCGGCTCTGCACTGCACCGCGGTCGGCAAGGTACTACTGGCCGCGCAGCCCAAGCGGCAGCGCGAGGCGGTCGTCGAATCGCTGGACTACCAGGCGTTCACGCCCAACACCATCACCGACCCGGATCGCTTGCGGGACGAGCTACGGCTGACGCAGGAGCGCGGCTGGGCGCAGGACCGGGCGGAGCACGAGTCGTTCATCAACTGCATCGGTGCGCCGGTCACCGACAGTTCCGGTCGCGTCGTCGGGGCCGTCTCGCTGTCCGTCCCCGACGTACTGCTGAACTATGAGCAAGTGCTCGAGCTACTGCCCGACCTGCTCGCCACCGCCGGCGCGATCAGCGCCGACTACAACTGACAACCACTGTGAGAGGCCAGATGTCCGACAAGACCGCTGTCACCACCACCGACGCCCCGCCGCCGATGCCGATGTTCTCCCAGGGTGTGCGGAAGGGGAACATCCTGCAGGTGTCCGGCCAGGGCTCGGTCGACCCGGCCAGTGGCGAATTCGTGCACGTCGGTGACGTGAAGGCCCAGACCACCCGCGTGCTGCAGAACATCGAGGCGATCCTCGTGGCGGGTGGATCGAGCGTCGACGATGTCGTGATGCTGCGCGTGTACCTGACCAAGCGCGAGGACTTCGCCGCGATGAACGAGGCCTACGCCGAGTTCCTGTCGACCCGCACGCCGAGCGGTGTGCTGCCCGGGCGGACCACCGTGTTCACCGGCCTGCCGCTGCCGGACATGCTGGTCGAGATCGACGCACTCGCCGTCGTCGGCTAAGGCTGAATCGGTGCCCGGACCAGCGGTTCGCCGTTGACGGATTGCTGGTCCGGGCCGCGGTCCCACCACAGCTCCTGGTGGACGGTGAGGTACGGGTACCAGCCGTGGACGCCGGTGCCGTGGTGCAGCGACCGCACCACCTCGGCGAGGTACGACGCGAGGCTCGGCCAGGAGGCTGTGAAGTCACCCGGCCCGTCGTGCAGCGCCATCCCCAGACGTCCCCGTTGCGGACCGGGGCGCAGATCGATGACCTGGAGGTCGCCGTCGCTGTCGGCCCACGGGATCCAGGCCGGATGCCAGTAGGGCTCCGTCTGCGGCGGATGGACGGCGAACCCGTCGAGGTCCGCGGCCAGTTCCATCCGCAGCTGCCAGTTCGCGCCGATCTCGGCGGCGCTGGACGGCAACGCCTCCGGCAGCAGGTTCGCCCAGGCCGTCACGCCGTTGTGGCAGCGCAGCGACTCGATCAGCTCGGGCGGTAGCTCGACGCCGGCCCGCAGCTCGACGTCGGTGGCCGGCGGCGCCAGGACGGCGTACGTCGCCGGCGCGTGCCGAGCGAGCCACGCGTCGAGGCGGCTCCAGGAGGCGGTGATGCTCACCGGCTGGACATTACCGCGCGCCGTGTCCCGTATCGCGGGATAGGGTCCTGCTATGCAGGAAAGGGGCAGGAAGGCGCGTGGTTCGGTCCAGTCGATCGACCGCGCCGTGGCGATCCTGAAGTGCTTCGGCGCGCGGGTGCCGGAGCTCGGGATCAGCGACCTGGCCCGGGCCACCGGTCTGTCCACGAGTACGGTGCACCGGCTGTTGCTGGCCATGCAGGAGAACGGGCTGGTCCGGCAGACCGCCGACCGCCGCTACGCGATCGGCCCGCTGGTCGCGCAGTTGGCGCACAGCGGCGGCATCCCGGCCGGCCTGCGCGATGCTGCCCTGCCGGTGCTGCGTGCACTCCGCGATGACACAGGGGAAACCGCGGCCGTGCACGAGTTGCTGCCGTCAGGGCAGCGCGTCGTCCTCGACCAGGTGGAGAGCCACCACCAGTTGCGGCGTACCTACACCGAGTTCGGCCTACCGCTGGCGCTGCCGCTCGGTGCGCCGGGGAAGGCGCTGCTCGCGTTCCTGCCGTTCGAGCGCCAGCAGGAGGTGCTGAAGGGCCCGCTGGAGAAGGTACAGCCGGCAACGATCACCGACCCGGACGTGCTGGCGGAGCAGTTCGCGGAGATCCGCCGGCGCGGGTACGCGATGTCGCGGACCGAGCGGACGGCGGGGATCTGCAGCGTCGCCGCGCCGGTGTTCGGCCATTCCGGCGCGGTCGCCGGCTGCCTGAGTGTTTCCGGCCCGGAGCTGCGGATGCCGGTCGAGCGGATGGAGGAGTTCGGGATGCGAGTCGCCGAGGCAGCGTGGTCGGTGTCGGAGTTGCTGGGGGCCACCCCGGCGGCCCGGGACCGCAGTACGGCGCTGGCCGGCGGCCGGTGATGTCCCACGGCCGCGAACTCTGGCGGATCGCACCGGCGGTCTATCTGCCCGCGCTGCTCTACGGCATCGGCCAGGGCGCCATCGCACCGGTTGTCGCGGTCTCGGCGACCCACCTGGGTGCATCGGTCGCTGTAGCCGGTCTGGTGGTCGCCGCGGCCGGGCTGGGGCAGGTGATCGGCGACATCCCGGCCGGTGCGATCACGAACCGCGTCGGAGAGCGTACGGCGATGCTCGGCGCCACCGTTCTGGTCGCCATGGCGCTGGCGGCCTGTCTGA
Organism: Kribbella sp. NPDC048915; assembly: GCF_040649595.1. NCBI lineage: Bacteria > Bacillati > Actinomycetota > Actinomycetes > Propionibacteriales > Kribbellaceae > Kribbella > Kribbella sp. NPDC048915. The sequence goes on from NZ_JBEZFT010000066.1 coordinate 17,493, forward strand.
TGGTTCCAACGGTCTGGGGTCTGGCCATCGCGATCGGTTGCACCGGACTGGCCGGAGCGGTCTGGGGCCTCGCCCGCCAGGCCTACCTGAGCGAAGCGGTGCCGATCCAGCTCCGGGCGCGTGCGCTGTCCACGCTGGGCGGCGTACAGCGCATCGGCTCGTTCATCGGCCCGTTCCTCGGTGCGGGTGCAATGAAGTTCCTCGGTACCGACGGCGCGTACTGGGTGCACCTGGTAGCCGCCGGTCTGGCGTGCGTGGTGCTACTGAGCCTGCCCGACGTCGCCAACCGGCGTGGAAAAGGCCCGCTGGCAGCGCAGTCCACGTGGGGAGTCATTCGCGACCACTTCCCGGTACTGCGGACGCTCGGTGTCGGAGCGCTGCTCGTCGGCGCCGTACGGGCGTCCCGCCAGGTCGTGATCCCCCTGTGGGCTCAGCACATCGGACTCGACCCGCAGACCACCAGCGTGATCTTCGGACTGTCCGGTGCGGTCGACATGCTGCTGTTCTATCCGGCCGGGTCCGTGATGGACCGGTTCGGCCGGAAGTGGGTCGCCGTACCGTCGATGCTCGTCCTCGGGTCAGCGCATCTGCTGCTGCCGTTGACGCACACCACTGCCACGCTGACCGCGGTCGCGCTGCTGATGGGCATCGGCAACGGGCTCGGCGCCGGCGTGATCATGACGCTCGGCGCCGATGCCTCGCCGCCGGTCGGACGCGCGCAGTTCCTCGGCGCGTTCCGGCTGTTCGCGGACACCGGCAACGGGGCCGGACCGCTGCTGCTCGCGGGCGCCGCGGCCCTGCTCGGGCTCGGTCCGGCGATCGTGATCATGGCCGGCACCGGCTGGGCCGCAGCCACCGCCATGCACCGCTGGATCCCGGCCCATCGCCCAACAGATCCGTAGGAGTGGTGCCGCAGCCGGCACGCGCTCGGCGGTCACTACTTGCCCCCAACACGAAGGGCTATCCGTTCGTGTTGGGGGTTGTCCGTTGGTATGGGGACGAAGAACCCCGTTTCGCGGGGATAACCCATGGTGGCGGGGGCTGGGGTGGCGGGGTGAGGGGTGGCGGGGTGATGCGGGCGCATGTGTTGGCGGCGCGGGGTTGTTTTGGCGCGCGTTGTTGGTGGCGCGGCGTTGTCCGAGCCGCATCTGTGGAGGGTTTTCCCGCGTATGGCGGGCAAAAGCCACCACTGTCGCGCGGAAAACTCTCCTAGTACTACAGCCGGACTTCGTGTTCTCCGGCCGGAGCGGTCTTCGTTATGTGCCTGTCTTGGCGGATTTGGGGAGGATTTCTGGCCGATCCTGGGGTGAAATCCTCCCCGGATCGGGCCCGGATCGTGGCCTGACGCCGCCGCAGATCACGATCTCCGGCTGTAGTACTAGATGATTGATGCACGGCCTGGTCTGGATTCTGTGGTCGTAGTGATGGGCCGAGGACGCTCGGGCGTGTGGCGTGGGTGGCGTGTGGCGTGTGTCAGGTCGACAGGACGTCTCCCGTGACAGGGGTCACAGCCGAGCGTGATTCAGGCGCCGAACACACCCGCCCCGCACCACACTAACTGTCGAGCGTGCACACCTTCGGGCCGCGCATCAATCATCTAGGAGAGTTTTCGCGGGTCAGCAGCGGCGGTGCAGTATTGGTGCGAACCCGGCGAACCCGGCGAACTGCGGCGGCCGGCGTGGCCGGGTTGACCGGGTTGACCGGGGTGGTCGGGGGTGGTCGGGCGTGACCGGGGTGGCCCGGGGTGGTAGCTCGGCGCGGGTTGAGGGAGTCCGCGTGCTGACCGGGTTTCCTGGGTGACCGCGTCCGTGGCGGATCGTGTGGGCCAACACGGTGGGTCAACCCCTCGTGTTAAGGGTTGTCTGTTGGTGTAGGAGCGGAGAACCCCCAATACGTGCGGATATCCGTCCGCGTGGGGTTTTACGTGGCCGCGGTGTGTCGGCAGTGTGTGGGCCAACGCGGTGGGTCAACCTCTCGTGTTGGGGGTTGTCCGTTGGTATGGGGACGAAGAACCCCCGATTCGCGCGGATAACCACTCGTGTGGTGAGGTCGGGCCGTGGGCGCAGCTTGGGTACGGCGCTCGCGGTGGTGAGCTGGTCGACGCCTGGACACCGGCCTCAGGGGAGCCGATTTGGTCAAACTGTGGTTGACCAGGCACACTGTTCACTGCCGAAGACCGCTGGTTGCTGTCATGTGCCCGCATGTGACAGTCGAAGGTCCCACTCAGGTGGGCGGCCCGCGCAGGTGACTTGGAAGTGAACGAGATCTTTTCACGCCCTTGCGCCTGTGCAGGGGCGATTTTCTTTTGTCAGGGGTCCGAGGCATGGAAGCCGATAGAAGGAGACCCCCATGGCGAGGCCGGACAAGGCAGCCGCTGTCGCGGAGCTGACGGACGAGTTCCGTAGCTCCAACGGCGCCGTGCTGACCGAGTACCGCGGTCTCACCGTCGCGCAGCTGAAGGAGCTTCGGACTGCGCTCGGTGACGACGTGAACTACGCCGTGGTGAAGAACACGCTGACCAAGATCGCGGCCAAGGAGGCGGGGGTCGACACGTTCGACTCGCTCCTCGAGGGCCCCTCGGCAATCGCCTTCATCAAGGGCGACCCGGTGGTTGCGGCCAAGGGTTTGCGTGACTTCGCCAAGGCGAATCCCCTGCTCGTCATCAAGGGTGGAGTGCTGGAAGGCAAGGCACTCGGCTCTGACGAGATCAGCAAGCTCGCTGACCTGGAGTCGCGTGAGGTTCTCCTCGCGAAGCTCGCAGGTGCGATGAAGGCGGCCCCGCAGCAGGCGGTGTCGCTGTTCGCTGCTCCGCTGCAGCAGGCCGCGCGCCTGTTCGCGGCACTGCAGGAGAAGCTGCCGGCGGAGGCTGCTCCGGCGGCCGACGTGCAGGACGCGGCCGAGGCACCTGCCGAGGCGAGTTCCGAGGAGACCGCCGCAGCGGACAGCTGAGGCACCTCACCGCAACACCCCATCAGTGATCACCAAGCACCACATCGTTAGGAAGGACCGCCATCATGGCGAAGCTCAGCACCGAAGAGCTCCTCGGCCAGTTCAAGGAACTGACCCTGCTGGAGCTGTCGGAGTTCGTTAAGGCCTTCGAGGAGGAGTTCGGCGTCACCGCCGCCGCCCCGGTCGCCGTTGCCGCTGCCCCCGCTGCGGGTGGCCAGGGCGGTGGCGAGGCCGCCGCCGCCGCCGAGGAGCAGGACGAGTTCGACGTCGTCCTGGAGTCGGCCGGCGACAAGAAGATCCAGGTCATCAAGGAGGTGCGTGGTCTCACCAGCCTTGGTCTGAAGGAGGCCAAGGACCTCGTCGAGTCGGCCCCGAAGCCGGTCCTGGAGAAGGTCGACAAGGCTGCCGCGGAGAAGGCCAAGGAGGCCCTCGAGGGCGCCGGCGCCACCGTCACCCTGAAGTGACCCACGCGTTACGGCCCGGGCCGAGCGCCAGGACGTAACGAATGTGTGGAGAAGGGCGGTCCCCCGTGGGGGGCCGCCCTTCTGACATTCCGGCTCGCTAGGATCACCAGCAGCCCGCAGGCCGTACCTGTGCGTGAGCGCCGTGATCTCCGGGTGACCGGAGCGTGACCTTTCGGTCACCGACGCTCGACATCTGGGGGTTACGCAAAACCGTACTCGTGCGTAACCTAGGCCACTGCCCCGTCGTTGGGACGGCTGAACGCCGTCGGCCGGGGACCCGCAGACATCCCGTGAGGAGGACCGGTGGGCGTAGAAGTCCGCGTCGAAGGTCTCACCAAGTCCTTCGGCAGCCAGCTGATCTGGGGCGACGTGTCCCTGACGCTGCCCGCGGGGGAGATCTGCGTGATGCTCGGTCCCTCCGGTACCGGGAAGTCGGTCTTCCTGAAGACCCTGATCGGGCTGATCAAGCCCGACCGCGGGCATGTCTGGATCGAAGGCACCGACATCGCCACCTGCAGCGAGCGCGAGCTGTACGAGGTACGGCGGCTGTTCGGCGTGCTGTTCCAGGACGGCGCGATGTTCGGGTCGATGAACCTGTACGACAACGTGGCGTTCCCGCTGCGCGAGCACACCAAGAAGTCCGAGTCCGAGATCCGCTCCATCGTGATGGAGAAAATGGAGATGGTCGGCCTCGTCGGTGCCGAGAAGAAACTCCCCGGCGAGATCTCCGGCGGGATGCGCAAGCGAGCCGGCCTGGCCCGCGCGCTGGTCCTGGATCCGGAGATCCTGCTCGTCGACGAGCCCGACTCCGGTCTCGACCCGGTCCGTACGTCGTTCCTCAACCAGGTCATGATCGACCTGAACGAGGCGTTCGGCGCGACCTTTCTGATCGTCACCCACGACATCAACACCGCCCGGACCGTGCCGGACAACATCGGCATGCTGTACCACCGGCACCTGGCGATGTTCGGGCCGCGGGAGATGCTGCTGTCCAGCGAGGAGCCGGTCATTCGGCAGTTCATGAACGCGCAGATGATCGGCCCGATCGGCATGTCCGAGGAGAAGGACGCCGACGAACTGGCCCGCGAGAGCGGCCAGGAGCTCCCGCCGCTGCCGCCGATCCCGCTCCAGCAGCTGCCCAGCAGCGGCATGCTGCGGGCCAACCAGCGCCCACCCGGCGAATGGTGCCGCGACAACGGCATCGTCCCCCCACCAGGCTCCTTCGAGTCCAAAGCCGTGGGGGCGAGGTGACGGTTTCCGCAACCGCGCCGCTGAAGCATGCGGGGTCGTTGTTCGCGTTCGCTCTGGACACCGGGCGGGCGGCGTTCCGGCGGCCGTTCCAGTTGAAGGAGCTGCTGCAGCAGGCGTGGTTCGTGGCGAGCGTGACGATCATCCCGACCGCGCTGGTCGCGATCCCGTTCGGCGCGGTGATCGCGCTGCAGGTCGGCGGGCTGATCAAGCAGTTCGGGGCGCAGGCGTTCACCGGTTCGGCCGCGGTCCTGGCCGTTGTCCGGGAGGCGTCGCCGATCGCGACCGCGCTGCTGATCGCCGGTGCCGGCGGCTCCGCGATCTGCGCGGACCTCGGCTCGCGGAAGATCCGCGAGGAACTGGACGCGATGATGGTCCTCGGCATCGACCCGATCCAGCGTCTCGTCGTGCCGCGGGTGCTGGCCACGATGCTGGTCGCGTTCTTCCTCAACGGGTTCGTCAGCGTCGTCGGCGTGATGGGCGGGTACGTCTTCAACGTCGTCCTCCAAGACGGCACCCCCGGCAGCTACATCGCCAGCTTCACCGCGCTCGCCCACCTGCCCGATCTGTGGCAGGGCCAGGCGAAGGCGCTGGTGTTCGGGTTCATCGCGGCGGTCGTCGCGGCGTACAAAGGTATGAACGCGGGCGGCGGCCCGAAGGGCGTCGGCGACGCGGTCAACCAGTCCGTCGTGATCACGTTCATGCTGCTGTTCGTCGCGAACTTCTCGATGACCGCGATCTACTTCCAGCTCGTTCCGCCGAAGGGGGCCTGACATGTCGGCCCTCGACACGCTGGTGCGCAAACCCCTGAGCTCACTCGATCGCTTGGGTGAACAGCTCGCCTTCTACATCAAGGCGCTGGCCTGGTCCGGCAAGTCCGTCACCCGGTACCGCCGGGAGATCCTCCGGCTGCTGGCTGAGGTGACGCTCGGCACCGGCGCGCTCGCGGTGATCGGCGGCACCGTCGGCGTGATCACGTTCCTGGCGTTCTTCACCGGCACCGAGGTGGGTCTGCAGGGCTACTCGGCGCTGAACCAGATCGGTACGTCGGCCTTCGCCGGCTTCGTGTCGGCGTACATCAACACCCGCGAGATCGGCCCGCTGATCGCCGGCATCGCGCTCGCCGCGACCGTCGGCTGCGGGTTCACCGCGCAGCTCGGCGCGATGCGGATCAGCGAGGAGATCGACGCCCTCGAGGTGATGGCGATCCCGTCGCTGCCGTTCCTGGTCACCACCCGGATCATCGCCGGCCTGATCGCGGTCATCCCGCTGTACGTCGTCGGCCTGCTGGCGTCGTACTTCGCGACCAGACTCACCGTCACCACCTTCTACGGGCAGAGCACCGGGACGTACGACCATTACTTCCACCTGTTCCTGCCACCCGGGGACGTGCTCTGGTCGTTCGGCAAGGTGCTGGTGTTCGCGGTGCTGGTGATCCTCGTGCACTGCTACCACGGTTACCACGCGACCGGTGGTCCGGCCGGAGTCGGCGTCGCCGTCGGCCGCGCCGTCCGGACGTCGATCGTGGTGATCAACGTCGTCGACCTGCTGCTGTCGATGGCGATCTGGGGGACGACGACCACCGTGAGGCTGGCCGGCTGACATGACCAGACTGATCTCGCACAAGGTGCTGGGCGTCGCGTTCATCGGCGTACTGGTGTTCCTGCTGTGGCTGACGTACGCGTTCTACGCCAAGGTCTTCACCAAGACCGTGGACGTCGAGCTGAAGACCAGCCACATCGGGCTGCAGCTGAACGAGCACGCGGACGTGAAGCTGCGCGGCATCATCGTCGGCGAGGTGCGTGGGGTGTCGACCGACGGCGACGAGGCGACGGTGAACCTGTCGCTGAAGCCGGACCTGGTCGACCAGATCTCGGCGTCGGTCAGCGCCCGGATCCTGCCGAAGACGCTGTTCGGCGAGAAGTACGTCGCGCTGGTGCCGCCGAGCGGTGCGGAAGGCCGCCACATCAAGGCCGGTGATGTGATCAGCCGCGACAAGACCGCGGTCGGCATCGAGATCGAGAAGGTACTGAACGACGCGCTGCCGTTGCTCCAGGCGGTCGACCCGGCCGACCTGAACGCGACCCTGAACACGCTGGCCACCGCGCTCGAGGGCCGCGGCGCCGAGATCGCCGGCACGCTCACCCAGCTGGACGCGTACCTGAAGAAACTGAACCCGCACGTACCGCAGCTGATGGACGCGCTCGCCAAGCTGACCCAGGTCTCGGACCTGTACGGCGATGCGACGCCGGACCTGGTCCGCGCGCTGCGGAACCTGACCATCACCGGCAACACCGTGGTCGAGAAGCAGAAGCAACTGCAGGGGTTCTTCGTCGACGTGCGGAAGCTCTCCAGCACCGGAAACACGTTCCTGAAGACCAACGAGGACCGGGTGATCCGGCTCGGCCAGGTCAGCCGCCCGGTGCTGGATCTGCTGGAGCGGTACTCGCCCGAGGTGCCGTGCTTCCTGCAGGTGCTGACCGAGACCGCGCCGATCCTCAACGACACGTTCCGCGACGGCCGGCTGAACATCAACCTCGAGCTGATCACCAACCAGCCGACGCCGTACGAGCCGAACGAGACACCCGTGTACGCCGACCATCGCGGACCGACCTGCGTCGGGCGCAACTACTCGCACCCCGGCGCGAAACCCGGACCGTACAACCAGCAGAACCCGGCGCCGTACGTCGTGGCCGACGACGGCGTGCAGGGTGACCACAACAAGACCGCGCGGTTCCCGCTCCCGCTTCAGCTGAACCGCGCGATGCCCGGCTTCGCCGCCGACACCCAAGGCGTCGGCGCCCCCGCCGAGCAGCAGCTCATCAAGACGGTCGTCGGCCCCGAAATGGGTGTCGCCGCCAACGACGTCCCCGACCTGACCACTCTCCTGGTCGGCCCCTTGCTCCGCGGAGGCCAGGTGAATCTGAAATGAGCTTCTTCGACAAGAAGACCACCTTCGACACCGTCCGCCTCGGGATCTTCGTGGTGGTGACGACGATCGCGACCGCGTTGCTGGCGGTGACGATCGGGAACATCAGCTTCAACCCGACCACGAAGTACCGCGCGGTGTTCACCGACGCGGTCGGGCTGAACCAGGGCGACGACATCCGGATCGCCGGCGTGAAGGTCGGCCAGGTGGACAAGATCGAGCTGTACCAGGACACGCTCGCGCTGGTGACGTTCAGCGTCGACTCCGACCAGGTGCTGGACACCTCGACGCACGCGACGTTGCGGTACCGGAACCTGGTCGGCAACCGGTACGTCGCGCTCACCGACGGCATCGGCGGCGGCGACCGGCTGAAGAAGAACGCGATCATCCCGAAGGAACGGACCACCCCGGCGCTCGACCTGTCGGTGCTGTTCAACGGGTTCAAGCCGCTGTTCACCGCACTCACCCCGGCGGACGTGAACCAGTTCGCGTTCGAGGTGATCAAGGTGCTGCAGGGTGAGGGCGGCACGATCGAGTCGCTGCTGGCCAAGACCGCGTCGCTGACCACCACACTGGCCGACGCCGACCAGGTGATCGGCGACCTGATCACGAACCTGACGTCGACGCTGCAGATCGTCTCCCAGCGGCAGGCGAACTTCTCCCAGCTGCTGGTCAACCTGCAACAGTTCATCACCGGCCTGAGTCAGGACATCAACCCGATCCTCGGCTCGCTGTCGTCGATCAACTCGCTGAACACCAAGACCGCCGGCCTGCTGCAGCAGACCCGGGTGCCGATCAAGGCCGACCTCGACAAGCTCCGCGCGGTCGCCACCACGCTCGACGACACGCAGTCGATCTGGGTGAAGACGCTGCAGTTCATGCCGGAGAAGCTGAACACGATGACGCGCACTGCGACGTACGGCTCCTGGTTCAACTTCTACCTGTGCAACTTCGACGGCAACGTCACACTGCCCACCGGCACCCGCATCCCCGTGACGTACCAGATGAACTCCGCGAGGTGCGCCAAGTGAAGCCGTTCCGCGAGCAGAACCAAGTGACGATCGGTGTGGTCGGGCTGACCGTGATCGGGCTGATCATGCTGGCCGCGTTCAAGGCGCAGGACCTGCCGCTGATCGGCGGCGGAACGAGGTACTCCGCGCAGTTCTCCGAGGCCGGCGGGCTGAAGCCGAACGACGAGATCCGGGTGGCCGGGGTGCGGGTCGGCAAGGTCCGCGAGGTCGAACTCGAGGGTGCGCACGTCCGGGTCGACTTCGTCGTCGACAAGGGCGTGAAGCTGGGCGACCAGACCGGCGCCGAGATGAAGATCAAGACGCTGCTCGGGCAGAAGTACCTGAAGCTGAACCCGGCCGGTTCGGGTGAGCTGAAGCCCGGCGCGGAGATCCCGCTGGAGCGGACCATCTCGGCGTACGACGTCGTGGACGCGTTCACCGATCTGGCCAACACCACCGAGCGGATCGACACCGCTCAGCTGGCGAAGGCCCTGGACACCCTGTCGGCGACCTTCAAGAACACGCCCGAGGAGGTGCAGGCCTCGCTGACCGGCCTGTCCCGCCTGTCCCAGAACGTGGCCAAGCGGGACGCGCAGCTCAAACTGCTGCTGCAGCACTCGAACACGGTCACCAAGGTCCTTGCCGACCGCAACCAGCAGCTGATCAAGCTGCTGAAGGACGGCAACACCGTGTTCCAGGCGGTGCAGGCGCGGCGCGCGCTGATCCACCAGCTGCTGGTGTCGACGCAGAAGCTGTCCGCGCAGATCACCGCGCTGGTCCGGGAGAACCGCAAGGACCTGGCGCCGACGCTGCAGAAGGTGAACGCGGTGCTCGCGGTGCTGCTGCAGAACCAGAAATCGCTCGACGCGAGTATCAAGGGCCTGGCACCGTTCGTCCGGGTCTTCACGAACACGCTCGGCACCGGTCCGTGGTTCGACACCTACGTGCAGAACCTGGTCCCGGTCCCGGAGATCCCGTTGCCGAAGGTGCCGATTCCCGGTCTGCCGATCCTGGGAGGTGCGGGCCGATGAAGGTGAATGCCCTCTCCCGGCTGATCGCGATCGGCGTCGTCGTGGTGATCCTCGCGGTCAGCGCCGTGACGCTGTGGCCCAAGCCCGAGCGGGTGTCGGCGACCGCGTACTTCCCGCGGGCGGTCTCGGTGTACCCGGGGTCCGACGTCCGCATCCTCGGAATCAAGGTCGGCGAGGTGGAGAGCGTCACGCCGGCCGGGCGGACGGTCCGGGTGAAGTTCTGGTGGGAGGCCGAGCACAAGGTGCCGGCGAACGCCAAGGCGGTGATCGCCTCGCCGTCGATCGTCGCGGACCGGTACGTGCAGCTCACCCCGGCGTACACCAAGGGCGCCGTCATGACAGACGGTGCGCAGATCCCGATCGAGCGCACCGCCGTACCGCTCGAGCTCGACCAGATCTACCAGAGTCTCAACGACCTGTCCGTGGCGCTCGGGCCCAAGGGCGCGAACGACCAGGGCGCGCTCGCGCGGCTGCTGGACGTGTCGGCGAAGAACCTGAACGGTCAGGGCGCCAAGCTGAACCAGACGATCACCGACGTCTCGAAGCTGACCAGCACGCTGTCGGGCAACTCGTCGGCGCTGTTCAACACGATCCGGCAGTTGCAGACGTTCGTGTCCGCGCTGGCCGCGAACGACCAGCTGGTCCGCCAGTTCAACACCAACTTCGCCGCCGTCTCGACCACGCTGGCCGCCGAGCGCAAGGACCTGAGCGCCTCGCTGTCGCTGCTGGCCACCGCGCTCGGTGAGGTCGCGACGTTCGTGAAGGACAACCGGACGCTGGTGAAGAACACGGTGACCGGCGCGACGCAGCTGTCGCAGATCCTGGTCGACGAGAAGGCCGCGATCGCGGAGGTGCTCGACACCGCGCCGCTCGGGCTGGGCAACCTGGCCCGGATCTACAACCCGGAGTTCGGCACGCTGGACCAGCGGATCAACCCCGGGCAGCTCGACGATCCGGCGACGTTCGTCTGCTCGCTGCTGCTGCAGGCCAACCAGCCGGTGTCGACCTGCTCCACGCTGAAGCCGGTGCTGGACGCGCTGGCCAAGCTGCCGCTGCTCGATTCGCTGACCGGCTCCGGGCCGACCAGCGGGGGGCCGGCCGGTACGCCGTGGGCGCCGAAGCCGAAGGCTCCGCTGCAGAGCCCCGATCCCGTCGACCCGACGCTCGGGGGGCTGGTCAAATGACGGCACGAAGTCGAACGACGGCACGTTGCACCGGCCGCGCGCAACGCCGTACCGCGATCGTCGCGGGGATCGTCGCGCTGACGATGCTGCTGACCGGCTGCGACTTCAGCGTGTACTCGCTGCCGCTGCCGGGCGGCGCCAAGATCAAGGGACCGTCGTACACGGTCACAGTCGAGTTCACCGACGTCCTGGACCTGGTGCCGAAGTCGACGGTGAAGGTCGACGACGTCACCGTCGGCACGGTCGAGAAGGTCTGGCTGGAGGGGTACGTCGCGAAGGTCCGGATCAAGCTGCCGAAGAGCCTCGAACTGCCGGACAACACCCGCGCCACCATCCGTCAGACCAGCCTGCTGGGCGAGAAGTTCGTGTCGCTGGCCCGCCCGACCGGCTCCGAACAGGCGCGCGGCAGGCTCGAGAACGGTGAGCTGATCCCGCTGTCGAGGACGGCCAGCAACGTCGAGGTCGAAGAGGTCCTGTCCGCGCTCTCGCTGCTGCTGAACGGCGGCGGCGTCGCGCAGCTGCAGATCATCACCCAGGAGCTGAACAAGGCCCTGACCGGCAACGAGCCGGCGATCCGCAGCGTGCTGACCCAGTTGAACACGTTCGTCGGGACCCTGGACCAGAACAAGGAGCGGATCGTCAGCGCGATCAAGTCGGTCGACGAACTGGCCAAGAAGCTGAATGCTCAGAAGGCCACGTTGGCGACCGCGATCGACTCGCTGCCGAATTCGATCGCGACGCTCGACAAGCAGCGCGCCGCGCTGGTGAAGACGCTGCAGGCGCTGGCCACCTTGGGCAACACCGCGACCAGGGTGATCACCTCGGCCCAGCAGGACCTGGTCGCGAACCTCAAGTCGCTGTATCCGATCCTGACCAAGCTCGCCGAGGCGGGGGAGAACCTGCCGAAGTCGCTGGAGCTGCTGCTCACCTATCCGTTCCCCGACAACGCCGCCAAGGCTGCGAAGGGCGACTACACCAACCTCGGGATCACCCTCGACGTGAACACCCAGAAAGCGCTTCAGGGCCTGCTCAAGATCCAGCTGCCCACGGTCGGCCCGACCGCGATCCCGACCGGTCAGATCAGCCTGCCGGTCCGCCTGCCGACCAGCGCAGGCCCCGGCAGTGTCCAGCCGACCCAACCGGTTCCGACCGGGCCGACGACGACGTGCGTCACCGTGCTCGGGCTGCCGCTGTGCGGACCGAAGCTGAACCGGTCCGGCCTCGATCCCGACCTGGCCCGGGCGCTGATGCCGGGGGTGGTCAAGTGATCACGCGCGCGGTCCGGATCCAGCTGATGGTGTTCCTGCTGATCACCGTCGTCGGCGTCGCATTCGTCGGTGCGCGGTACGCGCAGGTCGACAAGCTGTTCGTCGACGACGACTACACGGTGAGCGCGAGCTTCGCGGAGTCCGGCGGCATCTTCTCCGGGGCCGAGGTGACATACCGCGGCCAGCCGGTCGGCCGGGTCGGCGACCTGAAGCTGCTCAGCGACGGCGTCCAGGTCGACCTGAACATCGACAAGTCGGTCAAGATCCCCAACGACCTGCTCGCGGTGGTCGCGAACCGGTCCGCGATCGGCGAGCAGTACGTCGACCTGCAGCCGCGCCGCGACGGGGCGCCGTACCTGCAGGACAACTCGCGGATCGACCGCAAGGACACCGCGATCCCGATCGACACCACCGCACTGCTGCTGAACCTCGACCAGCTGGTGAACTCGGTCGACAAGAACAGCCTGCGGACCACGGTCCGCGAGCTCGGCGCCGCGCTGAAGGGCAAGGGCACCGACCTGCAGAAGATCATCGACAGCTCCGGGAAGCTGATCGACGACGCGGACGCGAACGTGCTGCAGACGATCAAGCTGATCCAGGACGGCGACAAGGTTCTGGCCACCCAGGTGGCCAGCGGTGACGCGATCAAGACCTGGGCGAAGAACCTGGCGCTGCTGTCCGACACCCTGGTCGCCTCCGACGCCGACCTGCGCACGGTCGTCGACCAGGGCTCGCTGGCCTCTCAGCAGGTCACCGCCCTGATCCAGGAGAACAGCCCGGCGATCGCGGTGCTGCTCGGTAACCTGCTGACGATGAGCGAACTGACCGCGGTCCGGATGGACGCCGTCGAGCAGCTGCTGGTGGTGTACCCGGCGGTGGCGATGGGCGGGTACGTCGTCCCGGCCAAGGACCCCGGCACCGGGCACTACGACGCGCACTTCGGCCTGGTCCTCGGGCTGCAGCCACCGGCCTGCCGGCCCGGGTACGGCGGGACCGACAAGCGGGTGCCGCAGGACCTCAAGAACACCCCGGCGAACACCAAGGCGGGCTGTACGGCGAAACCGTCGAGCGGGATCAACGTCCGCGGCGCCCAGAACAAGCCGGGCCCGTCGACCCGTGCGGGTCTGAACCGCGGCGGGTACGGCGTCGGCTACGACCCGGCGACCGGCGCCGCCGGCGGGACCGCCGGGATGCCGGACCTGATCCTCGGGTCGACCGGTGGACAGCAGGACCTGCTCGGCAGTGACTCCTGGAAGGCACTCATCCTCGGACCGGTGACCGGCAAGTGATCGCACGCAACGGCCGGCTGGTCCTGGCCTGGGCTCTCAGTGTGCTGCTCCTGGTGGCGCTCACCGGGCTGACGCTGTCGGTGGTCGCGCTGAGCAAGCAGCGGGCCGACGACGCGCAGCGCGACGGCGCGATGAAGGCGGCGCGGCAGTTGGCGCTGGACTTCACGACGTACGACTACCAGACCTGGGACGCGGACTCACAGCGCGTACTGGACAACTCGACCGGGCAGTTCAAACAGGAGTTCGAGGCCGGGATCGCCACGGTGAAGACCGAGGTGGCGACCAACAAGGCCACCTCCAAGGGGGACGTCAAGGAGGCCGCGGTGGTCTCGAACGACAAGGACTCCGCCCAGGTGCTGGTGATCGTGAACGCGGTGGTGACCAACACGGCGTCCACCGACGGCATCGAGCGCCGGTACCGGATCAAACTGGACATGGTCCGGGAGCACGACAAGTGGCTGACCGCGGACCTGCAGGTGGTGGGCTGATGCCGAACCCGCGCAACCGTCCCCGGATCGCCGGCCAGCGCCGGACCGCCAAGCCGGACCGGCCGGACACCCCGCTCGAGCCGCAGACGCTGCGGCCCGACACCACCGCGCCCGAGACGGTCGAGCCCGAGATCGTCGAGCCCGAGACTGTCCAGCCGGAGGCCGTCGAGCCCGAGACTGTCCAGCCCGAGACTGTCGAGCCGGAGGCCGTCGAGCCCGAGACTGTCCGGCCGGAGCCGCAGGAGGCGGAAGAGGTCGCGGAGGAGCGACCGCAGGATGTGACCCCGGCCACAACAGCGGCTCCGGAGCAGGATTCCGACGGTCCCGACGACCCCGAGACGGCTACAGACAGTGATGAAAAGCAGCGCGGGCTGGGTGCCACGCTGACCATCGCGCTCGCTGTGGTCGTCGTGCTGACCAGCACCGCCGCCGCCGTCCTCGGCGTCCAGGCGTGGCAGGGCAAGCAGGCCGAGGATGCCCGCAGTCAGGCCGCCGCGGCCGGCCGGAAGGCGGCCGAGACCGCTCTCAGCTACGACTACCGCAACCTGGACAAGAGTTTCGAGGCTGCGCGGTCCACGATGACGCCGGAGTTCGCCGCAAAGTTCGACGAGACCGCGAAGGTGGCCGGCGAGCTGGCCACCAAGACCAAGGCCACGGTGAAGGCCGAGGTTCGTGAGGTCGGGGTCCGCGACGGCGACGCCGATCGGGTCACGCTGATCATCTTCGTCAACCAGACGACGACGAGCACGATCACGAAGGGTAGTCCCCGGGTGGACCTGAACCGGACCCGGTTCACGATGGTCCGAAACGACGGCCGATGGCTGGTCCAGGAGATCGCCGGACTGTAACCTCTAGGTGACTCCGCACCTACAGGGCGCCGGATGTCTCGCAGGTGGTCCATCTGCTGGAGACCCCGGGTCGGTCCTTGACGGAACCGGGGGTCCGACGGCAAACTATTGGACCCCATTGGACAGGCTTGCCTGATTCATGTAGCCTATTGCTTTGCGCTGCCTTTCTCTCGCCTCTGCTCGAGTCCGCCGACTTGACCGGGGCGGCTTGGCGTGCGCTCCCAGCACCGATGTGATTTTGCGAGCCCGTGGAAGGACGCCCCTTGGTCGCCTCGCGCAACCCCCAGTCCGACAGCATTTCCAACGTCACCGGCCCCCGCCGCATCTCCTTCGCAAAGATCTCCGAGCCGCTCCAGGTTCCGGATCTGCTTGCGCTGCAGGTGGACAGTTTCGACTGGCTGGTCGGTAACGAAACATGGCAGGCCCGGGTGGCCGCCGCCGAGGCCGAGGGACGGTCGGATCTGTCCGGCCCCAGCGGCCTGGAAGAGATCTTCGAGGAGATCTCCCCGATCGAGGACTTCAGCGGCACCATGTCGCTGTCGTTCCGCGACCACCGTTTCGAGCCGCCGAAGAACACCGTCGACGAGTGCAAGGAGCGGGACGTCACCTACTCCGCGCCGTTGTTCGTCACGGCCGAGTTCATGAACAACGAGACCGGCGAGATCAAGAGCCAGACCGTGTTCATGGGCGACTTCCCGCTGATGACCCGCAAGGGCACGTTCGTGATCAACGGCACCGAGCGCGTCGTGGTGTCGCAGCTCGTCCGTTCCCCCGGTGTGTACTTCGAGCGCACGCCGGACAAGACGTCCGACAAGGACATCTTCACCGCCAAGATCATCCCGTCGCGCGGCGCGTGGCTGGAGTTCGAGGTGGACAAGCGCGACATGGTCGGCGTCCGCCTCGACCGCAAGCGCAAGCAGAACGTCACCGTCCTGCTGAAGGCGCTCGGCTGGACCGACGCGCAGATCCTGGAGGAGTTCGGCGACTACGAGTCGATCCGGCTCACGCTGGAGAAGGACCACACTTCCGGCCAGGACGACGCGCTGCTGGACATCTACCGCAAGCTGCGTCCGGGTGAGCCGCCGACCCGCGAGGCCGCGCAGGCGCTGCTGGAGAACTACTACTTCAACGGCAAGCGCTACGACCTGGCCAAGGTCGGTCGCTACAAGATCAACAAGAAGCTCGGCCGGGACGAGGCGCACGACCAGGCGGTGCTGACCGTGGACGACATCGTCGCCACGATCAAGTACCTGGTCGCGCTGCACGAGGGCAAGACCGAGCTGCCGGCCCCGCGGGGCGAGATCGTCGTCGAAGAGGACGACATCGACCACTTCGGCAACCGCCGGCTGCGGACCGTGGGCGAGCTGATCCAGAACCAGCTGCGCACCGGCCTGGCCCGGATGGAGCGCGTGGTCCGGGAGCGGATGACGACCCAGGACGTCGAGGCGATCACGCCGCAGACCCTGATCAACATCCGTCCGGTGGTGGCGGCGCTGAAGGAGTTCTTCGGCACCTCCCAGCTGTCGCAGTTCATGGACCAGACCAACCCGGTCGCGGGCCTGACCCACAAGCGCCGGCTGAACGCGCTCGGCCCGGGTGGTCTGAGCCGTGAGCGGGCCGGCTTCGAGGTCCGTGACGTGCACCCGTCGCACTACGGCCGGATGTGCCCGATCGAGACGCCGGAAGGCCCGAACATCGGTCTGATCGGCTCGCTCGCGTCGTACGGCCGGGTGAACGCGTTCGGCTTCGTCGAGACGCCGTACCGCAAGGTCGTCGACGGCAAGGTCACCGACCAGGTCGACTACCTGACCGCCGACGAGGAGGACCGCTTCGTCATCGCGCAGGCGAACGCCGCGCTGACCGACGAGCAGCGGTTCGCCGAGGAGCGCGTGCTGGTCCGTCGCCGGCACGGCGAGGTCGAGCTGGTGCCGGTCGAGACCGTGGACTACATGGACGTCTCGCCGCGCCAGATGGTGTCGGTGGCGACCGCTCTGATCCCGTTCCTCGAGCACGACGACGCCAACCGCGCCCTGATGGGCTCGAACATGCAGCGCCAGGCGGTGCCGCTGATCACCTCGGACGCCCCGCTGGTCGGTACCGGCATGGAGTTCCGCGGTGCGGTGGACGCCGGCGACGTGGTCGTGGCCGACAAGGCCGGTGTGGTCAAGGAGGTCTCGGCGGACCTGATCGAGGTCGC
Organism: Kribbella sp. NPDC048915; assembly: GCF_040649595.1. Taxonomy (NCBI): domain Bacteria; kingdom Bacillati; phylum Actinomycetota; class Actinomycetes; order Propionibacteriales; family Kribbellaceae; genus Kribbella; species Kribbella sp. NPDC048915. Next base: position 34,398 of record NZ_JBEZFT010000066.1, read on the forward strand.
CGCCGACGACGGTACGTACCAGACCTACCGGCTGGCGAAGTTCCGCCGCTCGAACCAGGGCACCTGCATCAACCAGCGCCCGCTGGTCGACGCCGGGCAGCGGGTCGAGGTCGGCTCGCCGCTGGCCGACGGTCCGTGCACCGACGAGGGCGAGATGGCTCTCGGCCGGAACATGCTGGTCGCGTTCATGACGTGGGAGGGCTACAACTACGAGGACGCGATCATCCTCAGCCAGCGCGTCGTGCAGCAGGACCTGCTGACCTCGATCCACATCGAGGAGCACGAGGTCGACGCCCGCGACACCAAGCTGGGTCCGGAGGAGATCACCCGGGACATCCCGAACGTCTCCGACGAGATGCTGTCCGACCTGGACGAGCGCGGCATCATCCGGATCGGCGCCGAGGTCACCACCGGTGACATCCTGGTCGGCAAGGTCACCCCGAAGGGTGAGACCGAGCTGACCCCGGAGGAGCGGCTGCTGCGCGCGATCTTCGGTGAGAAGGCGCGCGAGGTCCGCGACACGTCGCTGAAGGTTCCGCACGGCGAGGAGGGCACCGTCATCGGCGTCCGGGTCTTCGACCGGGACAACGGCGACGAGCTGCCGCCGGGGGTCAACCAGCTGGTCCGCGTCTACGTGGCCCAGAAGCGGAAGATCTCGGTCGGTGACAAGCTGGCCGGCCGGCACGGCAACAAGGGCGTCATCTCGAAGATCCTGCCGGTCGAGGACATGCCGTTCCTCGAGGACGGTACGCACGTCGACGTGATCCTGAACCCGCTGGGCGTGCCCGGCCGGATGAACGTCGGCCAGGTCCTGGAGACCCACCTCGGCTGGATCGCCAGCCGCGGCTGGGAGGTCGACCCCGAGAACGAGGAAGAGTGGGCGCAGCGGCTGATCAAGATCGGCGCCGGCTCGGCCGAGCCGATGACGAACGTCGCCACCCCGGTCTTCGACGGCGCCACGGAGGAGGAGGTCACCGGCCTGCTCAGCTCCACGCTGCCGAACCGGGACGGCGTCCGGATGGTCAACGGGCAGGGCAAGGCGAAGCTGTTCGACGGCCGTTCGGGTGAGCCGTTCCCGGACCCGATCGGTGTCGGCTACATGTACATGCTGAAGCTGCACCACCTGGTCGACGACAAGATCCACGCGCGCTCGACCGGCCCGTACTCGATGATCACCCAGCAGCCGCTGGGCGGTAAGGCGCAGTTCGGTGGCCAGCGGTTCGGCGAGATGGAGGTGTGGGCTCTCGAGGCCTACGGTGCCGCCTTCGCGCTGCAGGAGCTGCTGACCATCAAGTCCGACGACGTCGTCGGGCGGGTCAAGGTGTACGAGGCGATCGTCAAGGGCGAGAACATTCCGGAGCCGGGGATCCCGGAGTCGTTCAAGGTTCTGGTCAAGGAAATGCAGTCCCTCTGCCTCAATGTCGAGGTGCTCTCGTCCGACGGAAGCCGGGTCGAGATGCGCGACAGCGAGGAGGACGTCTTCCGGGCGGCGGAGGAACTGGGTATCGATCTGTCCCGGCGTGAGCCGAACAGCGTCGAGGAGGTCTGAGCGGGTTGCCGTTCGACATCAACAACCAACTCACTCAGACCACTTTTAGCAACGGGAGATAACACATCGTGCTCGACGTGAACTTCTTCGACGAGCTTCGGATCGGCCTGGCCACCGCGGACGAGATCCGCCAGTGGTCGCACGGCGAGGTCAAGAAGCCCGAGACGATCAACTACCGGACCCTCAAGCCCGAGCGTGACGGTCTGTTCTGCGAGAAGATCTTCGGTCCCACCCGGGACTGGGAGTGCTACTGCGGCAAGTACAAGCGCGTTCGCTTCAAGGGCATCATCTGCGAGCGGTGTGGCGTCGAGGTCACCCGCTCCAAGGTGCGCCGCGAGCGGATGGGCCACATCGAGCTGGCCGCGCCGGTCACCCACATCTGGTACTTCAAGGGTGTCCCGTCGCGGCTCGGCTACCTGCTCGACCTCGCCCCGAAGGACCTGGAGAAGGTCATCTACTTCGCGGCGTACATGATCACCGACGTCGACGAGGAGGCGCGGCACCGCGACCTGTCCTCGCTCGAGGGCCGGGTGGACGTGGAGCGCAAGCAGCTCGAGAACCGTCGTGACAACGACATCGAGCAGCGGATGAAGAAGCTCGAGGAGGACCTGGCGCAGCTCGAGGCCGAGGGCGCCAAGGCCGACGTCCGCCGCAAGGTGAAGGAAGGCGCCGAGCGTGAGGTCAAGCAGCTGCGCGACCGTGCGCAGCGCGAGATTGACCGCCTCGACGAGGTCTGGACCCGGTTCAAGAACCTGAAGGTCCAGGACCTGGAGGGCGACGAGATCCTCTACCGCGCCATGAAGGAGCGGTTCGGCAAGTACTTCGAGGGCGCCATGGGTGCCGCCGCGATCCAGCGCCGGCTGGAGACCTTCGACCTGAAGGCCGAGGCGGACAACCTGCGCGAGACGATCAAGACCGGCAAGGGCCAGCGCAAGACCCGCGCCCTGAAGCGGCTCAAGGTCGTCACGGCGTTCCTGCAGACCAACAACAGCCCGATGGGCATGGTGCTGGACTGCGTCCCGGTCATCCCGCCGGACCTGCGCCCGATGGTGCAGCTCGACGGTGGCCGGTTCGCCACCTCGGACCTGAACGACCTGTACCGCCGCGTGATCAACCGGAACAACCGGCTCAAGCGACTGCTCGACCTGGGTGCGCCGGAGATCATCGTCAACAACGAGAAGCGGATGCTGCAGGAGGCCGTCGACGCGCTGTTCGACAACGGCCGCCGCGGCCGTCCGGTCACCGGCCCGGGCAACCGGCCGCTGAAGTCGCTGTCCGACATGCTCAAGGGCAAGCAGGGCCGCTTCCGGCAGAACCTGCTCGGTAAGCGCGTCGACTACTCCGGTCGTTCGGTGATCGTCGTCGGTCCGCAGCTGAAGCTGCACCAGTGCGGTCTGCCGAAGGCGATGGCGCTGGAGCTGTTCAAGCCGTTCGTGATGAAGCGGCTGGTGGACCTCAACCACGCGCAGAACATCAAGTCCGCCAAGCGGATGGTGGAGCGTCAGCGCGCCCAGGTCTGGGACGTGCTGGAAGAGGTCATCACCGAGCACCCGGTGCTGCTGAACCGGGCACCTACGCTGCACCGGCTGGGCATCCAGGCGTTCGAGCCGCAGCTGATCGAGGGCAAGGCGATCCAGATCCACCCGCTCGTCTGCTCCGCGTTCAACGCGGACTTCGACGGTGACCAGATGGCGGTGCACCTGCCGCTGTCGGCCGAGGCACAGGCCGAGGCCCGGATCCTGATGCTGTCGACGAACAACATCCTGAAGCCGGCCGACGGTCGCCCCGTCACCATGCCGACCCAGGACATGATCATCGGCATCTACTTCCTGACCATGCTCAAGGAAGGCGCCAAGGGCGAGGGCCGGGCGTTCAGCTCCGTGGCCGAGGCCGTGATGGCCTTCGACCGCGGCGAGCTGTCGCTGCAGGCCAAGGTCACCATCCGGCTCGACGGGTCGGCCACTCCGGCCAACGCGACCGAGCTGCCGGGCGGTGGGTTCTCGCTGGAGACGACCCTGGGTCGCGCGCTGTTCAACGAGGCGCTGCCGGCGGACTACCCGTTCGTCGACACCGAGGTGGGCAAGAAGCAGCTCGGCGGCATCGTGAACGACCTCGCCGAGCGGTACACCAAGGTCGAGGTCGCGCACGCGCTGGACGCGCTGAAGGACCTCGGGTACTACTGGTCCACCCGGTCCGGTGTCACGGTGTCGATCGACGACTTCAGCACGCCGCCGAGCAAGCCCGAGATCATGGCCCGGTACGAGTCCCAGGCCGAGAAGGTCCAGAAGCAGTTCGAGCGGGGTCTGATCACCTCGTCCGAGCGGCGCCAGGAGCTGATCGAGATCTGGACCGGCGCCAACGCCGAGGTCGGCAAGGCGATGGAGGAGAACTTCGCCAAGGACAACCCGATCTGGATGATGGTGCACTCCGGTGCCCGAGGCAACATGATGCAGATCCGGCAGATCTCCGGTATGCGTGGGCTGGTGGCCAACCCGAAGGGCGAGATCATCGCCCGGCCGATCAAGTCCAACTTCCGTGAGGGCCTGTCGGTGGTCGAGTACTTCATCGCCACCCACGGTGCCCGGAAGGGGCTGGCCGACACCGCGCTGCGGACCGCCGACTCGGGGTACCTGACCCGTCGTCTGGTGGACGTGTCGCAGGACGTGATCATCCGCGAGGAGGACTGCGGGACCGAGCGGGGCCTGCCGAAGAAGATCGGCGAGAAGGGCCTGGACGGCAAGGTCGTGCACGCCGAGAACGTGGAGACCAGCGCGTACGCGCGGACCCTGGCCACCGACGCGGTGGACGCCGACGGCAACGTCGTGCTCGCCGGCGGGTCGGACCTGGGCGATGTGTCGATCGCGAAGCTGGTCGCGGCCGGGATCGAGGAGGTCAAGGTCCGGTCGGTGCTCACCTGTGACGCCAAGACCGGGACCTGCGCGAAGTGCTACGGCCGTTCGCTGGCGACCGGCAAGCCGGTCGACATCGGCGAGGCGGTCGGCATCATCGCGGCCCAGTCCATCGGTGAGCCGGGTACGCAGCTGACGATGCGGACCTTCCACACCGGTGGTGTCGCGGGTGATGACATCACCCACGGTCTGCCGCGTGTCGTCGAGCTGTTCGAGGCGCGTCAGCCCAAGGGCAAGGCGCCGATCGCGGAGGCCGCGGGCCGGATCTCGATCGAGGACACCGACAAGACCCGGAAGCTGGTGCTGACGCCGGACGACGGTTCGGAGGAGGTCGCCTACCCGGTCTCCAAGCGTGGTCGCCTGCTGATCGAGGAAGGCCAGCACGTCGAGGTCGGCCAGCAGCTGACGCAGGGTACGCCGGACCCGCAGGAGGTTCTGCGGATCCTGGGTGTCCGCAAGGCGCAGGAGCACCTGGTGGACGAGGTCCAGGAGGTGTACCGGTCGCAGGGTGTGGCCATCCACGACAAGCACATCGAGATCATCGTCCGGCAGATGCTGCGCCGGGTCACGGTGATCGAGTCGGGCGACGCCCAGCTGCTGCCGGGCGAGCTCGCGGACCGCGTCACCTTCGAGGCGGAGAACCGTCGCGTGGTGGCCGAGGGCGGTACGCCGGCCTCCGGACGTCCGGTGCTGATGGGTATCACCAAGGCCTCGCTGGCGACCGAGTCGTGGCTGTCGGCCGCCTCCTTCCAGGAGACGACCCGCGTCCTCACCGAGGCCGCGATCCACGGCAAGTCCGACTCGCTGGTCGGTCTGAAGGAGAACGTCATCATCGGCAAGCTGATCCCGGCCGGTACGGGCATGGACCGGTACCGCAACATCCGGGTGGAGCCCACCGAGGAGGCGAAGGCCGCGATGTACTCGATGGTCGGCTACGAGTCGTACGACTACGACTTCGGCCCGTCCAGCGGGCAGTCGGTCCCGCTCGACGACTTCGACCTCGGTTCGTACCAGAACTGAGTCCGGTCGACTCCGCCCGAGGGCGGCACCCCAGCACGGGGTGCCGCCCTCGCGGCCTTTCCGCACCCACCACCTCGCGCTGATCGTGCCGACGCCCGCTGATCGTGCCGACGCTGGCTGATCGTGCCGACGCTGGCCGACCGCCGCCCCGGCGCCCGCGACGGCGTCCATTTCGAGCGGATACCCGTCCGAGTGCGGGGTTCTCCGCTCGTCCACCAGGGGAGAACCCCCGACCCCAGCGGATATCGGGTCTTCTCACTGCTGCGTGGGTCGGGGTTCCTGCTGGAGGAGCGGGGCGGGTTGCCGTCTGCGTACGGGACGGCTGGGCTGCTGTCTGCGTGGGGGGATGGCCGGGGTGATGAGGGGCGCGGGTTCGATGGAGCCGCATCTGTGGAGGGTTTCCCGGGCACGGCGGGCAACAATCCTCCAGTGTCGCGCCGAAAACTCTCCTAGTACTACAGCCGGAGATCGTGATCTGCGGCGGCGTCAGGCCGCGATCCGGGCCCGATCCGGGGAGGATTTCACCCCAGGATCGGCCAGAAATCCTCCCCAAATCCGCCAAGACAGGCACATAACGAAGACCGCTCTGGCCGGAGAACACGAAGTCCGGCTGTAGTACTAGGAGAGACCGCGGCCGTCATGGAGCGCGCGGGCCAACCTTGCGAGATAACCCAACACGCGCGGATATCCGGGTCGTGTGACTGATCCGTGATGGGTCTGAGTGACCGAGTCGGTGCCCGCGCTGTACGACCGCGCGCATCCCCGCAGCCGAGGCCCCTTCGAGCCCCGACCAAAGACCGCGACCCATCCGGAACCGTACGCCCCGTCCTGGGACCGCGAACACCCGTCCGGGACCGCACGCCCCGTCCTGGAACCGTGAACACCCATCCGGGACTTTGGACACCCGCCCGGGAGCATGCACAGGCAATAACCGGTCCACACCCACCTCAACCTGTTCAAGGTTCCGTCCTCGGCCCGTGCGACAACCGGCGCAGCCGACCTCGTACGAGTGGATATCCGCGAGTTGGGGGTTCTTCGCTGTCGGTGAGGTCGGCGGTCAGACGCCATCCGGCTCCTCGCCGGGTCACCCACCCGG
>NZ_JBEZFT010000067.1:0-40686 GCF_040649595.1 Kribbella sp. NPDC048915
GGTTCCGCACCCTTCACACGGGTCAGGAACCCACAACACGATGGGTGAACCCACCGCGCGGGAACGCGCGCGGTCGTACAGCGCGGGCGTGCAGCACGGGCCTCCAGCGCGGGCGCCGACTCGGTCACCCAGCCCTGCCCACAGATCGGTCACAACAGCCGGGTATCCGCTCGTGTTGGGGTTGTCTGCACGTGTACCAGCAGAAAACCCCCGCGACGCGCAGTTACCCCATCGTGTTGGTGCGCATGATCCACCCCGCCACGGCCGCAGAACCTCGACCCGCGCCGCCGCAGGTACGCCGATCGGCACTGTTCGCCGGGTTCACACCACACCTGCACGGCGGAAAACGCTGCTAGGAGGATTTTCCGCGTGACAGTGGAGGATTTTGCCCCGCCGCAGAAAACCCTCCACAGCTCCACGGCTACAACAGCCCCTACGCCACATCACCCAGCCTTCATCAACCCGGCCTTGCACGCGGGGATGTAACACGAACGAGGGGTTGGGGCGTCGTAGGGGTGAGACGACGGAAGAGGGTTGGATGAGTGAGGCAGCGCAGGACTTCGAGGAGTTCGCCCGGGCGCGGATCTCGCAGCTGTACCGAACCGCGTGGTTGCTGGCGGGTGACAGTCATCACGCCGAGGACCTCGTGCAGGAGACGCTGGGCAAGCTGTACCGGTCCTGGAAGCGGCTGCAGCACGTCGACAACTTGTCGGCGTACGCGAACACTGTGCTGACCCGGACGTACATCTCGGCGCGCCGGCGGCGTAGTTGGTCGGAGCAACCGATCGCCGCGATGCCGGAACGCGCCGAGCGACCGGGTGACCCGGAGTTGCGGCTGTCGCTGCAACAGGCGCTGGCCGAGTTGCCGCCGCTCGATCGTGCGGTGCTGGTGCTGCGGTTCTTCGAAGATCGCAGCGTCGAACAGGTCGCGAGCGATCTCGGCAAGAACCCCGGCGCGATCAGGACGCGGACCAACCGCGCCCTGACCCGTCTGCGCGCCGTCCTCGGCGACGACGCCGTCCTCCTCACCACCCACTGAATCCTGGGAGCATCCCCGTGAACAACCTCGACCAGACCCTGCCCGACCTGATGCGCCGGGCCACCGAACATCTCGAACCCGAGGCCACCGACCTCGTCGAGCGCGGTCTCGCCCGCGGCCGGACACTGCGCCGCCGCCGGACCGCACTCTCCGGCGCCACTGCGGCCGTTGCGGTTCTCGCCACCGCCGGGATCGTCACCGGTGGCCTCCAGCTGTTCGGTCCGAAGCCGGCGAACGAGAGCCAGGTCGCCGGGATGGGGCTGCCGGCAGTCCAGGTCACCACCACACCGAGCCCTGCCGCCAAGCCGGCCACGCCTCAGCAGACGCTGGAGACTCTGCGCCGGCTGTTGCCGTCCACCTACAGGTTGACGCAGCCGCGGACGTACGGCGACAACTTCATCGGTGCGTCGTACGTCGCCAACGACGGCAAGGGAGCGTCGTACGTCGAGGTGCAGCTGATGAACGGCCAGGTTCGCACGGAGTGCGCAGACAAGCCCAAGAAGGTGCCCCAGACCTGTGTGGTGCTGCCGGACGGGAGGACCGTGACCGCCAGCCAGAGCGGCCTTCGCGGCGACGTGAGCGTCAACAGCGTGCTGATCACCTATCCCGACGGCCGGTCGATCTACCTCGGCAGTGCCAATGCGACCGCGATGAAGAAGGCGATTCCCACGCGCCCGCAACCGCTGCTGTCCCTTCTCCAGCTTCGGGCCCTGGCTGAGAACGAGGCCTGGGTGTTCCCGCCGCGCGGCTACGGCAAGGACCTCGGCCGGTAGATCGGCCCGGGTGGCTCGGAGCGAACCGACGGCGGGGGCACGGCCTCGGGCGTTCGACCGCCTTCAGCGATTGTCAGGTCGATGGCAAGCGCGTGGCCAGTGGCCGGCTGATGGGGGCCGCCATCGTTGACAGGAGCACCGCTGGGGACAGCGTCTCGTCCCCAGCGGCTCGCTCCCTTCAAAGGAGGCCACATGTCCATGTCTCTTCCGCCCGGGCACCACGAGTCGCACGGCCCGTCGCGCCGTACCCTGCTGAAAGGAATCGGCGCGGGCGCCGGACTCGCCGTGGGCGGCACGATGCTGATCCCCGGGACGGCGCAAGCCCACAACACGGTCCCGCAGTACACGATCTGGGGCGAACCGACCTACTACCAGGGAACGCGGACCTCTTTCCACTACAACGCCGGCTTTCACACCCAGCTGGCCAACTGGCTCTCGTTTTACTTCAGCCGAACGCCGATCACCTGGCAGTGGCCGCTTCAGCTGCACCTGCTCGGGGTGCACGTCGACAAGCCAGGCATGCATCAGTACGGGCGGGCCATCGACTTCGAGCGCATCGTGTTCACGAACGGAACCACCGGCGGAAGGTTCAACGGATTCGACTGCCGCTACAACGAGTGGAAGAGCAAGACCGGCAGCGCGCTCGAGGTCGTGCGGCGCGAGTACTGGGCCGGTGTCGCCGGGCTCAACTACCACTTCAAGTATGTCCTGCACTACCTGTACAACTCCGAGCATCACAACCACGTCCACGTCGACAACGAAGCCTCCGGTTCCGGCTTGTCGACCTTCACCACCGGCACGACGTCTCAGGTCAAGTTCGTGCAGGCGGCGCTGAACTACATCTGGAAGATCCCTACCGGGATCGACGGCGTCTGGGGGCCGGAGACCGACGGCAACTCGGCGAAGGTTCTGCAACGGGTCAACTACGGTGGGAAGCTGACGACCTCACAGAACCACTGGCTGACGTTCTGCCGCGTGAGTCTGCTGCAAGGATCAACAGCGACCACCTGGTGAGCAGGAGGCGGTGGGCCGTGCCGGCGCGGCCCACCGTCGTCGCGAACCAGGTCGGTGCCTCCGGCACGGTTTGGCAGGAACCCATCGATATATGGCTGTGGTCAGGGTTCTGCTGGACGGGGTGGACACCTAGGGTTTCGAGGGTGAATGCCTTGAGCCGGGGAGGTCGGCGGTGGTGGTGACGTGGACGGCGGTTGCCGGTGTGGCGGTGATCGCGTTCGGGCTGGTGGTGACGCCGGGGCCGAACATGATCTATCTCGTCTCACGCAGTGTGTCGCAGGGACGCGCCGCCGGGTTGATCTCGCTTGCGGGTGTCGCCGTCGGGTTCCTGTGTTACCTGCTGGCGGCGGTGCTCGGGATCTCGGCGGTGTTTCTCGCTGTGCCGGCGTTGTACACCACGGTGAAGCTGCTCGGAGCGGCGTACCTGTTGTGGCTGGCGTGGACGACGCTCAGACCGGGTGGGCGATCCGTGTTCGCCGTCGGCGAGCTGCCGGTCGACCGGACGCGGCGGCTGTTCCTGATGGGACTCATGACCAACCTGCTGAACCCGAAGATCGCGGTGCTGTACATCGCGTTGATCCCGCAGTTCGTGGATCCGGGCGCGGGGCGGGTGTGGTTGCAGAGCTTGATCCTGGGTGCGGTCCAGATCGGCGTCGCGCTCAGCGTGAACGCGGTGATCGTGATCCTTGCCGGCGCGATCGCCGCCTTCCTGGCGAATCGCCCGCGCTGGCTGCGGGTGCAGCGCTTCGCCATGGGTTCCGTCCTCGGCCTGCTGGCCGTGAAGCTGGCCGTCGACGACAACGTCCCGGCCGCCTCACCAGCGGGTTTGCGCTCGGCCTGACGCGCCGAGGCGGGCCAACCGCCGGGCCGCCGGGACCGCTGCGACCGAGAACCCCGCGGCCACGGCCGTCATTGAGCCCGGCGAGGTCATGTCTGGGTACACCGACTCCGACACGTTCACCATCGTGTGCATGACCGCCGGCAACAGCACGGTTCGGCCGCCGTCGAGGTAGATCCAGACGATCAGCACCCGCAACGCGACCGAGCCCACGGTCCACGCCAGGATCCACGTGGCCGCTCGCCCCGCTTGCATCAGCGGCACTAGATGCCATGCGGCCCAAATCACCCCGAGCACCAACGCCCGGTACAGGTGTCCACGGTCCTCGCGGAAACGCCCGTACGCGAACCCCATCCAACCGAGCTCCTCGGCCAACCCGGCCGGCAGGAAGAGCAGGAACAGCAGCGGTACGGCGCTGAGCGGAGCACCGAGCGAACCGCCCGGAGATCCGGCCAGCCGATGCACCACACCGGCGCCGAGCACGAGCCCGGGGATGAGAAGCACTGCGATCGCCCACCAGCGGACGCCGGCCGGTGGGAGCCGAAGAAGCGTGCGAAACAAGCGTCGTGCGGCGCCTGGTCCGCGATCCCGACGCTCGAGGATCAGTGCCGCGAGCAACGGCATCGGAAACTGCAGCGCCGACAGCGGAATGCCCATCGGCGCGCCGGCAGGCCCTTCGACGAAGCTCGCCAGCACCCACACCGGCAACGAAAGCAGGAACAGGACCACGGTGAAAGTCCCGCTACCGCTCGCGCGCTGAACCGTCACGGTTCGTCGCCAGATGCTTGCCGACCGGCGGCGCGGCTGAGGTGGTCGAGCGCGACGCGGACCGCGGGGTGCCGATCCCCGCCGCGCCGCGTGACCGCCAGCACCTGCCGATAGGTCGGCGGATCGATGGATCGCAGGACGACGCAGCCCGGCATCAGGAAGGCCGCCGCGCGCGGGAGCAGCGCGACCCCGCCACCGGCGGCGACCACCGCAGCCATCGTGGGAAAATCGGTGCTGTAAGCAACTGTGTGCGGCACGAAACCAGCAGCAGCACAGGCCTTGTCGATCATGGCGCGGCAGGTGCTGCCGGGCGACGGCACGACCCAGTCCCGGTCTTGCAGTCGCGCGAGCTCCACCGGGCCGGTCGTGCCGTCGTTCAGCGGGTCGTTTTCGTGCAGCATCAAGACGATCGGTTCGGCAAGCAGACGACGCTCCTCGCTCCACGGCGGCAGTGTCTGCGGTTCCAAGTCGTACGAATACGTGACGAGCAGATCGGCATCACCACGCTGCAACGCTTTCAGCCCCTCGGTCGGCTCCAGGGTCGCAATCTGGAACTGCAGCGCGGGCCCGTGGACCGCGCGGACCGACTGCAGCGAGGCCGCCACCACGGTCGCCACTGCCGACGAGAAGGCCGCGATCCGCACCGTTCCGCTGACGCTGGTCCCCAGGGCGACCAGATCCGCCTCGGCGGCGGCGAGTTGGTCGAGCACGATCCGGGTATGACCGACCAGCACGTGCCCCGCGTCGGTCAGCCGAACACTCCGGCCGACCCGCTCGACGACCGGGACCCCGACCTCGCGCTCCAACTGCGTCAACTGCTGCGAGACCGCCGGTCCGCTCAGGTGACAGGCCTTCGCGGCGGCGGCGATCGTACCGTGCGTGGCGAGCGCGTGCAGCAGGCGTAACCGACGCAGATCCAACATAAGCTCAGCTTACCGATTCCCCCCGAAAATGTAACTCGATCTTCGGTCCGATCGGCCGGAGACTGCAGGCATGGCTTCCCTGCGCGCGCGCCTGGCCCTGTTGACGCCGGTGGTGTTGTGGGCCGCCGCGTTCCCCGCGATCCGGGTCGGCCTGGACGGTCTCGGTCCCGGGGGTCTCGCCGTTCTGCGCCTGGCCGTGGCCTCGTTGTGCCTGGCCGTGGTCGCGCCGTTCGCCGGCCTGCGTCGGCCCGCGGCGCGGCACCTGCCGCTGATCGCGGCAGCCGGCCTGACCGGCGTCACCGGGTACAACCTGTTGCTCAACTGGGGCGAGGTGACCGTACCGGCGGGCACGGCCAGCTTCATCGTCGTCACGAACCCGATCTACAGCGCCGTCCTGGCGGTCGCACTGCTCCGTGAGCGCCTGCTGCGGCGGCAGGTGATCGGCGCCGCGGTAGCGCTCGTCGGTGTCGCTGCCATCACCCTCCTCGGCAATCAGGGATCAGCCGGCATCGACAGCTCGGCGCTGATCGTCGTCTGCGCAGCGATCGCGTTCGGTGTGTACCACGTCGTGATCAAGCCGCTGCTGCGGCACTACAGCGGCCTCGAGGTCACGGCGTACGCGACCTGGGCCGGGACGCTCTTCCTGGTACCGGCCGCGCCGAGCCTGCTGAGCGACCTCCCGCACGCGGACGCCGAAGCGCTCACGGCGGCCGTGCTGCTCGGCGTCGCGCCGTCCGCGCTCGGCTACGTCAGTTGGGCGTACGCCGTCGCTCGCCTGCCGGTCACGGTGGCGACCAGTTCGCTGTACCTGGTCCCGCCAATCGCCGTAGTCGTCGGATTCGTCTGGCTGGGTGAGGTACCGCAGCCGGTCGAGATCGCCGGCGGCCTCGTCGCGATCGCCGGCGTCGCCTACGCCAGCGGGATCCTGCACAGCCGCCGAGGCGCTCCGAATCCCACGTCACCGAACAAGAACCAGAAGTTGGAGAACAGTCGTGCAAGAGGTTGATGGCGTCGAGGCGCCGACCCGGACCGGCGTCGAGTTGCTGTCCGGGTCCGCCGCCGCGGCCCCGGCGGACGTTCTGATCGTCGGCGTCGCCCAGTCCCCCGACGGCGCCGTCCTGGCTCCGAAGTCCGAGGACGTCGACAAGGCGTTCGGCGGCGGCCTGATCGAGCTGTTGCGATCGTGCGGAAGCACCGGCAAGGCCGATGAGGTCGTACGGATCCCGTCGAGCGGCGTCGTACAGGCCCGTGTCGTCCTCGCCGTCGGGCTGGGGACGGTCGAAGGCGATGCGCCCACCGCGGAGCAGGTACGGCGGGCGAGCGGCGCGGCTGCCCGCGCACTGAGCGGCGTCGACCACGCGGTCTCGACGCTGTCCCGGCTCGACCTCGCCGCGACCGTTGAAGGCTCGCTGCTCGGGGCCTACCGCTTCGCGGATTACAAGAGCTCCACGCCGCCGCTCGCCCGGTTGGGCCTGCTCACCGAGGGCGCCGGGCACACCGAAGTACTCCGACGGGCCGAGGAGGTGGCGGAGGCGGTGACACTTGCTCGCGACCTCGTCAACCTGCCGCCGAACGACCTCTTCCCGCAGAGTTTCGCGGACCGCACGGTTGCTCTCGGCAAGCAGTACGGTCTGGACGTCGAGACGCTGGATCATGAAGACCTCGCAGCGCAGGGCTTCAACGGTATCCTTGCCGTCGGCATGGGTTCGACCCGCCGGCCCTGGCTGGTCCGGCTGCGGTACCGGGCCGACCGCCCGAAGGCACGGATCGCATTGGTCGGCAAGGGCGTCACGTTCGACACCGGCGGCATCTCGCTGAAGCCCGCGCAGAACATGGACGAGATGAGCGCGGACATGGCCGGCGCGGCGGCGATCGTCGCGACCGTCGTCCTCGCGGCGAAGCTCCAACTGCCCCTCGACGTCGTCGCCACCGTACCGATGGCCGAAAACATGCCGTCCGGATCCGCGTACCGCCCTGGCGACGTGATCCGGATGTACGGCGGGAAGACCGTCGAGGTGATCAACACCGACGCCGAGGGACGGCTGATCCTCGGCGAGGCGATCGTCCGCGCGGCCGAGGACGAACCGGACCACCTGATCGAGGTGTCGACGCTGACCGGAGCGCAACAGGTTGCCCTGGGCAATCGAACGTACGCGGTTCTCGGCACGCCCGAGCTGCGGGACCGGGTGGTCGGGCACGCGCAGGCGACCGGGGAGGGCGCGTGGCCGATGCCGCTCGCGGAGGACGTCCGGGCCGGCATCGACTCGCAGATCGCCGATCTGAAGAACAGTCCGGGCCACAAGATCGGCGGGATGCTGGCGGCGGCGCATTTCCTGGCCGCGTTCGTCCCCGACGGACTCCCCTGGGCTCATCTCGACATGGCCGGACCGGGCCAGAACACAGGCTCTGCCTGGGGATACACCGGTCCGGGCGCTACCGGCGTACCGGTCCGGACGCTGGCTGCCTTGCTGCTGGAGGTGGCCGGCCGTGGCTGAGCTGGTAATGCCTGAACCCGCGCTGGCCCAGGTGGCAACACCCAACCTCCAGGCCGTGCGGCCGCATCGGATGGCGGTCCTGGTTCCGGCCGACTTCACCGTGTTCGGGCTCGGCGTGGCGATCGAGGTGTTCGCCCGGCCGCGCCCGGAACTCGACATCGACTGGTACGACGTGACGGTCTGCACCGCTCGTCCTGGTGAGGTCCGCGCGATGGGCGGATTGTTCGCGGCAACGATCCCGCACGGTCTGGACGCGGTCGAGTCGGCCGATACCGTCGTACTGCCGCAGGCCGAGAGCTACGCGCGGCCCGCGGCGCCGGAGGCTCTCGAGGCGGTGCGGCGCGCGTACCGGCGTGGAGCAAGACTGGTGTCGTTCTGCTCCGGGGCGTTCGTGCTAGCGGCCGCGGGTGTGCTCGACGGGCGGCGGGCCACCACGCACTGGCAGTACGCGCGGGCGCTGGCGGCGCGGTATCCGAAGGTCGAGGTCGATGCGGACGTGCTGTACATCGACGACGGGCAGATCCTCACCTCGGCCGGCACCGCGGCGGGCATCGATCTGAGTCTGCACCTCATCCGCCGCGACCACGGCGCCCGCGTCGCTCGACACGTGGCCAGACAGCTGGTGATGGCACCGCATCGCGACGGCGGGCAGGCGCAGTTCGTGACCACGCCGGTCCCCGATCCGACCAACATGCACGACGGCGTCGGGCAGGCGATGGAGTACGCGCTCGCCAACCTGGACATGGACCTGGACCTCGCGCAGCTCGCGTCGATCGCGCTGATGTCGTCGCGGAACTTCTCGCGCCGCTTCCGGGAGGTGACCGGGACGACGCCGATCAAATGGCTCAGCAACCAGCGCCTCGCCCGGGTCCGCGAACTGCTCGAGGAGACCGACCTCTCGATCGAACGCATCGCCACCGAGACCGGCCACGGCAGCGTGGTGACCCTACGGCAACGCTTCGCCCAGGAACTGCTCACGTCCCCGACGGCGTACCGGCGGTCCTTCCGCAGCTCCCCGAAACCCTGACCCGCAGGCGTCGGTGACCTCAGGCGTTGGCGTCGTCGCCGAGCGCGGCCCGGTTGCGGGGCGCGTTGAAGTCTTCGGTCGACGTGTCCTGCTGCTCCAGCTTGCGGCGGTAGAAGTCGTAGGCGGCCTGCTTGCTCATGCCGAGCGCCTTGCCGACCTCAGTCCAGCTGGAGCCCTCCTCACGCGCCTGCCGCATCAGGTGCCAGCGGGCACCGGTCAGCATCTCGACGACCCGGCGACTGGCGCGCAGTGCTTCGAGGCCGCTGATGCCCGGAAGCTCCGAGAGGGACTTCACGAGTACCGCGACCGAACGTCCTGCCGCTTGCTCTTCTTCGATGTCACGCTCGTAGGACTCCCGCCGATCGCTGATCCGCAGCACCTCGAGCAACTCTTCCAGGCTCCTGGTGTCCGCGGTTCCCGGCGCCTGTTCCGTGTCACCCACCATAGCGTCAAGGTAGCTTGACGCAGCGGTCAGCGTCAAGCTACCTTGACAGCATGGATTCAGCAGTGATCGGATCGGAACCAGGCTCGTCTCACCAGGAGGCGCGCCGTGACTCGACGGCCGAGCGCTTCGCTCAGCTCGCGGTCGACCTGCACGAATCCGCCGGCGTGGACGAGACCGTTGACGCGGTGGTGAGTTTCGCGCTGCAGGCTCTCGACTGTTCACACGCCGGCGTAGCCCTGGTGGTGAGCGGCGGACGGCTGGAGATCCCCGCGGTCACCGATCCGTTCGTGGCCGAGATCTACCGATTCCAGCTCGACGGCGGCGACGGTCCGCTGGTCGACGCGATGCGCAAGCACGCGACCGTTCTGGTCCGCGACACGGCCACCGACGACCGCTGGCCGGACTGGGCTGCCCGATTGCTCGACCTCGGTGTTCGCAGCGTGCTGGACCTGCCGCTGACCACCGCATCCGGCACCGTCGGCGCCCTGGGGCTGTACAACACCGAGCCGGACGCCTTCGGTCCCGACGAGGAAGCGGTCGGCCAGATCCTGGCCCGGCACGCCTCGGTCGCCGTCGCCAGTGCGCGCCGCGAAACCAGCCTCGCCCAGGCGGTCGACGCCCGCAAACTGGTCGGTCAGGCGATGGGCATCCTGATGGAGCGCTACCACCTCGAGGAGGACCAGGCGTTCGCCGTACTGCGCCGGTACTCGCAGGACACCAACGCCAAACTCCGCGACGTCGCCGAGCACCTGATCGAGACCCGCAAACTCCCCGCCGAGGCGCGTCAGCCGCGCGCGGGCCGCGCCGATGAGCGGGTTCGAGGCGACCGGGCCTGATCGCGGCGGCGATGCTCGCAGCGCAGACACAATCGCGTGGTGGGAATCGCCTCCAGTTGGTGCACGGAGATGGCGTCGCCGCAGATCTCGCAGACGCCGAAGCGTCCCTTGGTGATCCGGAACAAGGCGGCATCGATCTCGGCGAGGGCCTGTTTCGCGCCGGCGGTGAGTACGGCGCGCACTTCCGCCTGCGCCTCCGGACAGGGTGCGGTCGCCTCGTACGACAGCCTGATCAGCTGTTCGAGCCGGAACTGCCGCTGCTGACCTAGCTCCTCGCGGAACAGTTCGACATCGAGCGAGGGCCGCTGCGGCGAAGGACTCCCCTGATTCATCGACGACCTCCTGTCAGCCCTGGGATCCGCCGGAAGCCGCCGACCCCCAGGGCTTCCGTACTGAGCGGATCACCGCCGTCAGGTACCCGCTTCCGGATCGCCGCAACGCCCCCGCCCGCCGATTCCGCACATTTTGCTGACCGCTCACCGGCCGCCGGGGTGGGTACCGGGGAGCGCTCCGTGTGCGAAACCCCGGTCTGGGTACCGAACGTGCACAGCCGCCTGAACAGATCCCGATCGACAGGAGGCGCCGATGCACACCCCGACCCCCGCCCCGCTCTCACGACCGATCGCCGCGTCGGGCCCCGGCCTGGTGATCGATCCGGAGACCGTTCCGCCGGACCCGATCCCGCCGGTCCCGCCGGTGAATCCCGACCCGGACATCACGCCGACCCCGATCCGGCCGGACCCGGTCGAGCCGGTCGAGCCCACCGAGCCGCCGCCACCCCCGACAGAACCTTCCCCGGTGTAACCCGCCGCACCGCCGCGGTCGTCACCACTGCGGCCTCGTACCCGAGAGATTATATGCACTTGTGGTTATATTCCTGGTGAGGTATGTTCCGACGCATGAGCGCACCGTTCGACGTTCTCGCGGAGCCGCGGCGACGGCAGATTCTGGATCTGCTCCGGCGCCGTCCGCACCTCGTCGGCGAGCTGACCGTCGAACTCGGTCTCAGCCAGCCGGGTGTGTCGAAGCACCTGCGAGCGCTCCGCGAGGCCGGGCTGGTCGAGGTGCGGGTGGACGCGCAGCGCCGGTGGTACGAGCTCCGCCTCGAGCCGCTGCGTGAGCTGGACGCCTGGCTGCACCCGTACCGCCGGCTCTGGGACCGCGCCCTCGACGACCTGGAAACCCACCTGGACGCCATGCCGGACGACACCGATCGCAGTACTGCGAAACGCGACGGACGGTCCGGCGGTCCGGACGACAGGGAAGGCTGATGATGGCGAACGAGACGCTGCGAACCGTCGGAGACCGCACGGTCCTGCGGATGGAGCGGCAGTTACGGCACCCCGTGCAGAAGGTCTGGCGGGCGCTCACCGAATCGGAGCAGTTGTCGCAGTGGTTCCCCGCGACAGTCGAGCTGCAACCGCGGATCCGCGGCACTGTCCAGTACACGATGGACGGTGCAGCGAGCGGCGACGGGGAAGTTCTCGAGTTCGATCCGCCGCGCGTGTTCGCGATCACCTGGTACGGCGACGTACTGCGCTGGGAACTCATGCCCACCGACGACGGCTGCCTGCTGGTGATGAGCCACACGTTCGACGACCGGTTCGGTGCCGCGAGTTTCAGCTCCGGCTGGACGCTCTGCCTGGACGGCATGGAACTGCTCCTGGACGGCAAACCGATCGAGGTGGCGCCGGACACCGGACCACTGCACGACCGGTTCGTCGAGCAGTTCGGGCTCAACGAGGGATCGGCCGAACAGACCGCGGACGGCTGGGCGGTCCGCTTCGAGCGGCAGCTCACCCGCCCGGCGGACCTGGTCTGGCCGTTGCTGCCCCGCGAGGGAGCCGTCACGGACGAGTCGGCGCCGAAGACACTGGAGTACGAACAGGCCGGCAGCACGATCCGCTGGGAGCTGACCGAGGGCACCGGTCACGGCGCCCGGCTGATCCTGACCCAATCCGGGCTGACCGGCCCCGACGAAGCACTGACCGCCTGGCGCGAACGCCTCGACCACCTGGCCGCGGATCTGCTGAAAACCCCGCCTCGCCACCGAACGGGCGACAACCCGGCTTGAGATCAGCGCGGGCGGGAGTGCCGGGCGTGGCGGACTTCGCTGGGGCGTAGTTCGCCGAGGCGGTGGGCGACCTAGAGCCTGAGTGCGGCCAGACAGACCAGGACACCGATCGAGATCAGTAGCGCAGTGTGCACGGCCCTCCCCTTCCGTTCGTACCTGGTCTACGAGTACCGTCCGCATGCGACTCGACGGGGACGGGGGCGGCCGGGTGAGCGCCCGCCGGGAACACCGGGGAGCGCGGCCCGAACCACGCGTCCAGTACGGCGTCGTCGCCGAGCACACCACACGGCACCGCGCCGTGCTCGATCAGGCGCAGCAACGCGAGCAGCCGCCTGCAGCAGTCACACATCCGGGCTCCCTCCCCTGATGGTGTATCGGGCAACGAGACCCCGGCGTTTCACTTCGGCCCGATTCAACTCACAGACGATCCCTGTGAGACAGGTACCCCGCCTGTAACGCCGGACCCCTCAGCAGCGATGTGGGGGTTGCTGCCCAGCTCACCGGCCACCGGCCGGCGCGGAGCTGGGCATTTCCGCATGATCTCGAACGCTTCGAGACCTCCCTGAAGGGCAATCCCATGAAGCTGCAGCGCTGTGCGCTCGCGCTGGCCGGTGCCGGGCTGATCGCCGCGGCCGCCGTCTCCGCGCCGGCCGTCGCCACCGGACAGGCCGACCCGAAGCCGTACCTCTCGGACAAGGTCGCGCATCCGTCGTCCCTGCAGACCAAGGCCGCCGGCGCCTGCGAGACGTGGGTCGGCGTGCCGACCGCCGCCGGCACCATGGGTGAGATCGACATCACGGTCGGCAAGCCGCCGGCGACGTCCACCTGGGAACCGTTCAAGTACGTCGGTACGCGCGCCAACGCGACCTGGTACGGCGCAGTCAACGCGGCCGGTACGCAGTATTACTACTACGGCCTGCTGCTGCAGGGCGGGAACCTGTACCGGCACACGACGTACCTGCCGGCCGACGAGTCCAAGCCGCCGGTGCCGACGTTCAAGAAGGTCGGCCCGGGCTGGACGTCGTTCAAGGCCATCGCGACGTCCAACTACAGCGTCGCGCAGCCGCGGCACGCCTACCTGTACGGCCTCAACACCAACGGCAGTCTGTACCGCTACCAGATGGTCGGCAGCAGCTTCCGGTCACTCGGCCCGCTCCCGGGCTTCCGCGGCTTCAAGGCGATGACGGTGCTGAGCGAGACCGCGACGTACGACACCCTGCTGATGACCACGACCGCGGGCGCGCTGTGGACGGCGCACATCCCGATCGCGCCGGGCGCGAAGCCGGTCATGCGGCTGATCCGCTCGTCCGGGTTCGCGGCGTACGAGTCGATCGTCGTGGAGGGCTGCGGCACCCGGGGCGGATCGCTCGTCACGGGCGTCGACCACGACACGAAGACCGGGTACCTGTACGCGATGAGCAAGGCGAACGGTACGGCGACCGCGATCACGTCGTACGGCCGGATCCCGAGCGGCGTGTTCAACGGCGTCAGCCACGTCCTGATGACCACGCACTACGACCAGTTGGTGGGCGAGTAACACTGCTGGGTACCGGGCGGGTGAGGTGATGCGGGATGTACGACGTGATGGTGCTCGTCGAGGAGGAACTCAGCCTCCCCGACGCCGAGGAACTGGTGCAGCTGTACGCCGGTACGCAGGACCCCGTGCGGTTCCACGTCCTGGTTCCGAGTGAGAACGCGCAGGCGGAGGTCGAGGCGTCACTGACCGGCCTCGCCGGCACGGACCTGTTCGGTATGCCGAGCCAGCGGTACGCGTTCCAGCCGGACGAGGGTGTGGAACGCGCGGCGAAGCATGCGCAGGAGGCCGCCGACGCACAGGCCACGGCGGCACTGAACCGCAGTGTCGAGCGGCTCCAGTCGCTCGACCGGGAGGCGGACGGCATCATCACGCACCGGCACCCGGTCGACGAACTCGTGGACTACATTCCGCGCGGCAACGGCCAGGAAGTCGTCGTCGTCACCCGCCCGCACGTCATCGCCGAACTGCTGCACGTCGACTGGTCCGCCCAGGCGCGCCGGCATCTCGGCGTACCCGTGCTGCATCTCTTGGAGCAGCACTCCAAGGAGTAGACGCGTGGGCGTTCGCCTTCGCGGAGGCGAACGCCCACGGCGGCCGGCGGGGTGCTAGCGGCCGACGGCCTTCTCGAGTTCGGCTTTGGTCATCGTGGACCTGCCTTTGATGTTCTTCTGCTTGGCCTCGTTGTACAGCTGTTCCTTCGTCCGCCCCTTCGACCCGCTGTGCGAACGCAGCCCACCACGACGTCCGGACGAGATGTCGTGCGTCGAGGAGCGGCTCTTCTGCTTGGCCTCACCCGAGCGAGCACGTTCCTTGTTCACGGTCCGGGCCGCGATCTCCTCCGCGGTGTCCTCGCTCCGGCCGCGCTTCTTCAGCCCGGCCTTGATGTGCTCGTACTGGCGTTCACGCTTCCGATTCGATCCTGCCGGCATGATGCCACGCTCCTTTCACCGTTCCGGTACCCGAACCTCCGCACACCAAGCCGCACGGTCGACCCTTCGCCGAGTCGTGGCGAATGGCTCTCGCCACCATCGCCGAGTCGTGGATCCTGGTTCCCCCGCACAACCATTTCTCACGACCCGGCCGACTGTCAGCCCGAACGGGCCACCTGGGCGTCCAGGGCGCCCCAGCGGGTCAGGAGTTCTTCGACGAACAAGTTGTCGAGGGCAAGCGCACACGAAGCGCCGAACAGTACGTCGCCGGCGGCCTCGGGATGTTGTTGCACGTAACTCCCGCACATGTCGTGCGCCGCGATCTGTTCGTGCACCGCGTCGGCCTCGACGTGCTCGGTGAAGTACCGCGCCTGGTCCTCGGAGGCGCCGAGCCGGATCGCTCCGGTCGCGTACTGCCGGTTCGGCAACGTCGACGTCATCTCGAACGCGGCCAAGTGCCCGAGCAACGCCCCGACCCACCGGCAGTGGATCGCGAACAGCGACATCACATTCGACAGCGCCAGCGTGACGGCCGGCACCTCCGGCACATAGCGACCGTACGTGTCGTCGAGGTCGAGCCACCGCATCGTCGTCCGGAACAGTTCCGAGTGCATCCGGTCCGCCCGTCCGCCGCCGTACTCGTCGGCCTCGATCTCGACCAGGGCCGCCTTCGCCGGGCCGTCCAGCCGCGGGATGCCGAAGCTGTGCGGATCGGCCTCCTTCAACTGGTACACGGACCGGTTCAGCACGAACTCGCGGAACTGCTCCCGCGTCGCGTGCCGGCGCAGGTACGGCGCGAACTTGGGCCCGCCCGTGGTGTTGATCAGCTCGCGCAGCTGCTCCGCGACCGGCCGGTCGTCTGCGGGCACCCGGCAGTTCGTCTGCAGCCAGTCGAGCCACGGACGTTCGAGCCGGCTACGGAACGCGATGATGTCCGGGTCCCACTGCCGCTCGGGATCGACGTCCTCGAAGCCGCGGTACTGCAGTTCGTAGGCGATCCACAGCGCCAGCTGCAGATCGTCGTCGGCGTAGGGGCGATCGCGGACGCCGACCTCGATGTCGCCGCTCACGACGTCGCGTCGCTGAAGGTTGTCGGTGAGCCAGGCGGTGAGCGGTCCGCGCGGCGCTGGTAGCTGCATGCTCAACCGGTGCCCCGGGCCATGCGGGGATTCATCACTGGGTACCGCGAGGGCATGACAGAAATCCGCGCCTACCCGGACGGGCCGCTGCTGGTCCGTGGCGACTTCGAGATCCTGGACGAGAACGGCGAGGCGCTGCCCGCGACCCGCCGTACGGTCGCCCTGTGCCGCTGCGGCCGGTCCGGCATCCCGCCGCTCTGCGACGGCACGCACACGCTGCCGGTCAGCCGGAAACAGGCGCAGTCCCCCGAATGATCAGGACGTCCTCCGGTCGGATCGTCGCCGGTACCTCCAGGTATGCAGAACCCGGCAAAACCGGCGGCAAACAGCGTCGAAACAGCACTTCTGCATACCTGGAAGTACGGGCGGGGATCTCGCCGGTGCACACGCCAGGCTCAGCTCACGCGGACGTCGCTGACCACTGCGTAATGGTCCGACGGAGGGCGGCCGCGGTCCTCGTCGAAACCGACCAGCCGCGAGCGCTGCGCCGGACGGCCGCCGTTCACCAGGATGTAGTCGATGCGGTGGTCCTCCAACCACTCGCCGCGACCGCCCAGGTACGGGTTGCGGGAACTGTACGTCGCGCCGTCGTCGAGGTGGCGCCTGCCCGCGGACCGCGGCTGCCAGCAGTCGTCGAGTACGGCCAGCAGCGGTTCGAGTTCGGACCGGTCCGGCGGGGTGTTGAAATCGCCGGCCACGACCACCTCGTCGCCGTTCGAGCGGAGCTCGCGGACCAGGTCCGCCAAGCAGCCGGCCTGTGCACGGCGCTCCGCTTCGTGGTCCTCCTCCCAGTCCAGGCAGCTCGTGACGAAGTGCAGGCTCTTCTCGCCCAGGCGGATCTCGGCGCGGAGGGCGATGGTGTCCGCGGACAGCCTGTGCTGCTGCACCTCGCGCAGCGGGAAGCGGCTGAGGATGCCGAGTCCGAGCCGTACGTCGGGATCGGGATCGCGCGGCATCCGCGACGGCGCGAACACCGGCGACATGCCGAGCTCGAACCCGAGCAGCTCGGTCTGCGACTGCCGCCAGGTGTGCCACGTTTCCTGCAGAGCCACGAAGTCCGGGCGCTGCGCCCGGACCGTCTCCGCGATGGCGCGCTGCCGGCGCAACCATCGGTCCCCGAATCGTCCCCAGACGTTCCATGTCATGAATCTCACGGCACTGTCGCCCTCGTCTCCCCCGGGTCGTTTCAGATCTGCCGGTACCCAGCGTTTCGGGCCGCACGCGCCGCCCCGGCCAACTACTCGCTGGGGCGCGCAGGCCTGGTTTTCGATCAGGGACAGCGCGGGAACCGGTGGAGTGACCAATCAACTACGGGAGGGGATCCATGACCATCGGCGGAGTCGACACCTACTACGACTACGACGAGCAGCAATGGAAATTCCGCCGGCTGGGCGGCGGTCCGGTCCGGCAACGACCGGCACACCTCAGGCGACCACAGCCCACGCAGCCCACCCAGCCCACGTCCGCAGAGCCAACGCCTACCGAGCTGATGCCCGGCGAGCAGGGGTCCGGCCGGCCGGTGCCGCCGGTCGCGCCGGTCTCCCCCGAGGCCGCCGACGGCTGACCGCCCAAGATCGCCGCCGGGATCGCCGCCTGGGATCGGCGGCTGAGACTGTCCCCCCAGGCGGTCGGCCTCGTGTGCAACACCGGGAGCATGTGGGGGGTGTGCGCTCAACCGGCCTACGAAGTCCGACCGCCCTCCTAGCCAGTGTCGCACCTCTCGCACGGGCTGACCGAAACCGTACGCATTCCGGAGCCGGTCGACGGTGGTTGCTTCGGGCGTGCGTGGAGGTCCCCGCGGCCCCGACTCGCCGTGGGGACCGCGGGGACGTCAACTGCGCCGCTCCGCGATGAACTTGAGCCGCCGCAGCGCCTCGTCGTTGCGCGGATGCAGCGCCAGGTCCTGAAGCTGTGCGGGCAGCATCGAGATCGGACCGTTGGTCGCCTGCTCGGTCATCACGAGCCGGCACCCCTCCGGTACCTCGGTCGCCACGAGCTCCACCTCACCGTGCCCGGCCGGCCAGGCACGGACGAGCAGCTTCAAGCGGCGCAGCGGTTCGTACTCCAGTGACGTCGTGGTGTCGTTCAGCAGCAGCGGCCAGGCACCCACCGAGTGGTGGATCTTGCTCCCCGGCTCCGGCCACGTCGCATCCACGTCCCGGATCCGGGACGCCCCGACCACCCACGCGGCATACGACCACCCGTCGGCCAGGATCCGGAAAACATCCTCGACCTTGGCCTCGATCAAGCACTCGTTCTTACTCACGTCGTCCCCGGTACCCCGATCCGCCCTTCCCTATCACCCAGGTCAACCGCGGGTGTCGCGGTCGAGGACCTTGCTGACGGAGCGTTCGAGGCCGGCTCGGACTTCCTCGTCGGAGAGGTCGTCACCGACGCGGTGGACGGTGTCGGCGATGGTGTGGCCGCGTTCGTACTGCTCGATCACGCGAGGGTCGACGTACGACGCCTTCGCCACCGACGGCGTGTTGCCGAGGTGGTCGGAGACCTCCTCGAGCATGTCCTTCACGGCGGCGTTCAGGGCACGCTTCGTGGTTGGCGGATCGGCTTGGGCCAGCTCGACGGCGGCGTACACGGTCGCGGTCCAGGTGCGGAGGTCCTTCACCGTGAAGTCGTCACCGACCAACTCGTGGAAGCGGTCGTTGACCATACCGGCGTCGATCTCGTGGTAGTCCCTCCCCTCCCGGTACACGAGCAGCTGCTCGAGCCCGTGCCGCGCCCGCTTCAGCGACCGTACGGCGGTCACCAACTTGTCGTCGTCGAGTTCGAGCGTCCGGCGCTGACCGCCCTTCGCGCGGAAGTCGAAAACCAGCTTGCCCTTGCGCACGCGGACGTCGTCCCGCAGCAACGTCGAGGCCCCACGGCTGCCGTGCTCCTCGGCGTACTGCGCATTGCCCGTCCGGAAGACGCCGTAGTCGAGCATCCGCAACGCGACCGCGAGGACCCGCTCCCGACCGAGACCACGCGAGCACAAATCCTTGTCCACCGCCTCCCGAAACGCGGGCAGCTTCCGCGCCAACTGCCGCACCCGGTCGTGTTTGTCCGCGTCCTGCGCGGTCCGCCAGTCGTCGTGGTACAGGTACTGCCGCCGGCCGGCCTCGTCGGTCCCGACCGCCTGAATGTGACCGTTCGGAAAGGGGCAGATCCACACGTCCTTCCACGCGGGCGGGATCGCCAGGGTCCGGATCCGCTCCACCACGTCAGTGTCGTCGACAACGTTCCCGTCGGCATCCAGATAGCTGAACCCACGCCCACGCCGCCGCCGGGTGAGCCCGGGCTTGTCCGGCTGACTCCGTCGCAACCGCATCTGCACCCCTCCACCGATATCTGCCGCCGGGCACAGACCGTGGGTTCACCCACCGTGTTGTGGGTTCCCCACCCTTCAGAGAGGTCCGGAACCCACAACACGGTGGGTAAACCCACTGTGCGGGGCTCGCCCCGGCGCGTGCCCGTACCCCGCCGGTACCCGAGGCGATCCCCTGTGACGCACATCCCCGGTGACGCATCAGGGGTTCAGCAGGACCTTCACCATGCCGTCGGACTTGTGCTGGAACGACTGGTACGCCGCGGGCCCGTCCGACAACGGCAGGTGGTGGGTGGCGAAGGTGTCGACGTCGAGTGGGTCGTCGTCGGTGAGCAGCGGGAGGATCTGGCTGGTCCAGCGGCGGACGTTGGCCTGGCCCATCCGGAGCTGGAGCTGCTTGTCGAAGATCTGCAGCATCGGCATCGGGTCGGCCATCCCGCCGTACACGCCGGACAGCGAGATCGTGCCGCCGCGGCGGACGATGTCGATCGCGGACAGCAGCGCGGCCATCCGATCGATGCCGGCCTTCTGCATGAACGGGCGCTGGATCGCGTCCGGCAGCAGCCCGGCGGCCTGCTGGGCGAACTTGCCGACGGGTGAGCCGTGCGCCTCCATACCGACCGCGTCGATCACCGAGTCGGGACCGCGGCCATCGGTCAGGTCGCGGACCTGGTCGCCGAGCTTGCCGGAATACTGCAGCGTCTCGACGCCGTGCCTCTGCGCGCGCTCGAGCCGCTCGGGCACCAGGTCGACCCCGATCACCCGGTGGCCGCGGTGCTGGGCGATCCGGCAGGCCATGTCGCCGATCGGACCGAGGCCGAGCACCACCAGCGTGCCGTCAGCCGGGAGTCCGGCGTACTCGACCGCCTGCCACGCCGTCGGCAGTACGTCGGACAGGTAGACGAACCGGTCGTCCGCCGGCCCTTCCGGGACCTTGATCGGCCCGTACTGCGCCTGCGGCACGCGTAGGTACTCCGCCTGCCCGCCCGGCACCTGCCCGTACAGCTTGGTGTAGCCGAACAGGGCCGCACCCATCCCGTGCTCCCGCACCTGGGTGGTCTCACACTGGGTCTGCAGCCCCTGCCCGCACATGAAACACGTGCCGCACGCGATCTGGAACGGGACGACGACCCGGTCACCGGTCTTCAGACCGCCCACCTCCGAGCCGGTCTCCTCGACGACGCCGATCACCCCGTGCCCGAGGATGTCACCGGGCTCCAGGAACGGGCCCATCACCTCGTACAGGTGCAGGTCGGACCCGCAGATCCCGCTCGAGGTCACTTTCACGATCGCGTCGGTCGGCTCCTCGATCCGCGGATCCGGGACGTCGTCGAAGCCGATCGACCGCTTGCCGTGCCAGGTGAGTGCCTTCATACCGCTCCGGTGCCACCGTCGGCGCACCGGGAAACCGACGCGTAGTGATCAGGCTCAGGGGGCACTGGTGGCGTATGGCGCGTATTTCGCAGGACCGAAAGGCGTCCCGCACGGCTCGGGCGCCCCAACTCCGTTATATCCGCACGCTGGAGTGTGACGCTGACCGCCTCTGGAAGCTGATCACCCAGCCCGAACTCGTCAGCACCTGGCTCGGTCCGACGACCCTGAGCGACACGCAGTACGGCGGTTTCACGATCGCGACCGGTGCGCATACCCAGCACACCGGGTTGATCACGACGTGCTCGCCGCCGCACTACTTCCAGCTGGCCTTCCACCACCCGCCGCACCACCCCAGCACGGTCCTGGTGGACGTGGTGCCGTCTGATCACGCCAGCCACCTGATCCTCACCCACGGCGGCCTGCCCCGCGATCTGCTTCCTGTCTACGACCGCCTCTGGACCGAGTCCCTGACCCGCCTGGAGCGAACCGCTGCCGGTGGTCTCCGCGCGCTGCGCTCGTAACCCGACCCAGTTGGGTGCCCCGCCGCGTCAGAAGAAGCGGTGGACGGTGCGGTGCCAGGGGTTGGCGGGCAGGGACGGATTCAGCAGGGCGGCGGCGACGCAGTACTTGCTGACCTGGATCGGGCGGATGCGCAGGTCACGGAGCACCTGGTCCGCGGCGCCGGAGTGCCCGGCGGTCTTGGTCTCCACGAGCACCGTGTCTGGGAGGACGTCGATCGAGCGATGCCGGTCGAAGAACCGCAGGTCGATGTCGCACGTCATGCGCTCGTGGGCCGAGGGATCGGTCAGCGTGCTGCGGCTGTACGTCGTGACCAGCGACGGGCCCAGGCCGCTGACCGGCGGAACGCCGTACGTCGTCCTGAGCTGCCCGGCGAGGAACTGCCAGGCGTGATCGGTCAGTCGCCCGCGATCCGCGGCGGCGTACGGCAGCCGGGCCTTGATCGTCTCCGAGCGGTTGCCCTTCACCTTGACCTCGAAGCTGCACTCGCCGCTGTCCAGGTACGTCCGCGTGCGCACCTTGTACCGGTACCGGCGCCGCTGCAGGTGCTGCCGGTACAACCGGTACGACGGCGTGTCGAAGTACACCGATTCGTACCGGAAGGCGCGCCGCCCGGAGATCTCCAGTACGGCGAACCGCTCCCGCAGCCGATCCACCAACTCGACGAACGTCCCGATCGGAACCAGATACTTCCGGTCCACCCGGACCTGCAACGCCGCCTCGGCGAGTACCTCGTCCAGCGAGATCGGCCGCAACCCGGCGAGCACGCCCGTCACCGCGGCGCGCGTCCTCATGACGCGTACCGCTGGAACGCGCGGACCTCGGCGGGCCGGTCGGCGCGGGTCCGGTACCGCACGTCGACGACCGTGGTGTCGGTGACCAGATCCAGATCGAGGACGACGAAGTACCGGATGTCGGCGTGCAGCAACCGCTCCAGCACCGGGCCGATCGCCTGCACGTCCGGGTAGGCCCGATCCAGGACGACCTTCTGCCGGCGCGAGCGCAGCGTCAGCCGGGGATGGTCGACGACGTACATCAGGCCGACGAGCAGGAAGCTGAGCAGCGGCGCGATCCAGATCGGGCCGGGATGCAGCCCGTTGACCAGACCGAGCGCGAGCGCGATGAAGTAGTACGCGACCTCTTCCTGGGTGATCGAGTCCGAGCGCAATCGGATGATCGACAAGATGCCGAACAGGCCCAGACCGAGGCCGACACCGGCGCCGCTGCCGGCCAGCATCGCGGTCACCGCGAGTACGCCGACGTTCAGCGCGACGTACGCGAGCAGCAGGTCGCGGCGATGGTAACGCCGGAAGTAGATGCCGTAGGCAAGCAGGCCGATGGCGATCAGGTCGACGGGCAACGACAGTCCGAGGCCGAGCATGGCTCCTCCAACAGGGCTGAGTACTTGATGATGACTCCACCCAATCGCCCGCCGATGAGAGCTCGCTGAGCCGTTCGTGAGAGACCTCTCACGGAAGCAGCCGGTAGCCCATCCCCCGCACCGTCTGGATCCGTTCCGCACCGAGCTTGCGGCGCAGGTACCGGATGTAGACGTCGACCACGTTCGACCCCGGGTCGAAGTCGAAACCCCAGACCTGGGACAGCAACTGTTCGCGCGACAGCACCTGGTCGGGATGCCGGCAGAACACCTCCGCGAGCAGGAACTCCCGTGCGGTCAGATCGATCGACGCACCGTCGACGAAGGCCCGCCGGGTCCGCAGATCCAGGCTGAGATCGCCGACCTGCAGGATGTTCGCGTCCGGCGTCCCCTCGCTGCGCAACCGCAGCCGGATCCGCGCCAGCAGCTCCTCGAACGCAAACGGTTTGGCGATGTAATCGTCCGCACCGCCTTCCAGACCGGCCACGGTGTCCCGCACACTGTCCCGCGCGGTCAGGATCACCACCGGCATCGAGACCCTTGCCTCGCGCAACCGCCGCAGCACGGTGAACCCGTCCACGCGCGGCAGCCCGATGTCCAGGACCAGCAGGTCGTAGTTGCCGCTGGCCCCTTCCTGGTACGCCGTCTCGCCGTCGCCGACCACCGTGGTGACGAACCCGTTGCTACGCAGGCCGCGCTCGACGAACGACGCGATCCGCTCCTCGTCCTCTGCAATCAGGATCCGGTGCACTGCTCCTCCTCCTGGACCGGCAACGTCAACTCGAACCGCGCCCCGGGTCCGGGTGCCAGCCGCACCTCGCCGCCGTGCGCCCGCGCGATCGATCGGACGATCGCCAGCCCCAGTCCGGCTCCGTCGGTACGGCGCTGTCCGGCGGCCGCCGTACCGCGGGCGAACCGCTCGAAGATCCGCTCCCGGTCCTCCGGCGGCACGCCCGGACCGGAGTCGGCCACCCACAGCAGCGTGCTTCCGTCGGCATTGACGGCCGATCCCACCTCGATCCGGTCACTGGTCGCAGTGTGCCGAACCGCGTTCGACACCAGCTGCATCAGGGCCTGGGTGAGCCGCTGGTCGTCGGCGACGATCGTCGCGTCCGCGGTTGCCGCGACCCGCCAGGCCCGGTCGGCCAGCGGGCGCGCCTTCGCCACCACCTCCACCACCAGCTCGGTCAGGTTCACCTCGCCGAGCTCGAGGAACCCGGGCCGGTCGCTCTTCGCGAGCACCAGCAAGTCGTCGACGATCCGATTCATCCGGGACAGCTCGTCCAGCACCAGCGCGGTCGTCTCGGCCCGGTCCTGTGGTTCGTCGCCCATCAGCTCCAGATGGCCGCGGATCACGGTGATCGGCGTTCGCAGCTCGTGCCCCGCGTCGTCCACGAACTCCCGCTGCGCGGTGAACGCACCCTCCAGCCGGTCGAGCATCGTGTTGAACGTCCGCGCCAGCTGCGCCACCTCGTCGTTGCCCACGACCTCGATCCGGCGGCGCAGATCGGTCTCGCTGATCCGCTCCGCGGTCGTCCGCAGGTCGCGAATCGGTGCCAGGACCCGCCCGGTGACCAGCCAGCTGGCGCCCGCGGCGAGTACGAGCGTGATCGCGGCGACGATCACCAGCGCTCGGGCCGCCGCCATCGACGGCTCCGCGATCAGGTCACGGAACTCGAGCACCACGAGCTGTGCGCGCACCGGCTGCGTCCCGATCCGGACCGGCAGTACGCCGTACCGCACGCGGCCTGCGCTGCTGTCGACCCAGCCGTACGACGGTGTGGTCGCGCCGCTGAGGCGCTGGACGAACGCTGCGTCGGTGTCGAGTCGGGCCGGCGGACTGCCCTGGCTACGGTGGTACGGCTTCCCGTCGACGATCGTGAACAGCGCCTCGGAGTCGTCGGGCAGGTTGCTCTGCAGCCAACGGTCGAGCAGTTCCTCCGGCCGCTGGAAGGATGCCGCGGCGGGCGAGGCCGCGAAGGCGCGGAACTTGTTCGCCTCGTGGGTGAGCTCACGGTCGGCCGAACCGTCCGCGCGGGCCGCGAGCACCTGCCAGGTGAGGACGACCAGCGCCGCGAAGGCCAGCGTCAGGACCGCGACCATCCAGCCGATGATCCGCAGGCGGGCGCTGACCACCGGCCGGCGGTCAGCCATCGTCGTCCGGGTCGTCCGAGCTGTCGTCGAGATCGTCGTCGTCCACTCCGGCCGTCCGGGCCGGTGGCGGCGACACCTGCGAAGCCCCCGATCCGGTCGGCGATCTCGTCGGGCTCGAGGGCGGGCCGGTCGGGGTCGGCCTCGGGGTCGGCGTCGGGCTCACGGTCGTGGACGTGGCCGGGACGACGACCGTGTCGCCGAGATCCGGCGCGGACCGGCCGGCCAGGTACCGGGGCAGGACGAATCCGGCCACCGCCAGCACGACGGCGACGACCCCGTAGACCACGCGTGGTGACCGCATCCTCAAAGTTTGCGATCCCCGCCGAAGAACCGCATGAGCCGAACATTACAGATTTCTCATCGAACCCGCGGGCAGCTCGGTCAGCTCTGGACCGGATACACCTCGAACTCGTACAGCGAGTAGCCGTACTCCGTGGCCCGATCGACACCCTGCAGACGCACGTGGCGCGCGTTCGCGTCCAGCCAGATCGTGTCGGTGCCGCCGTCGCCGTCGCTCACCTCGGCCGCGGGCGTCCAGGTGGTCGCGTCGCCGGACACCTCGATCCGGTACGCCGTCCCGTACGCCGTCTCCCACCGCAGCACGATCTTCCCGAGCTGTGTCGCCGTACCGAGGTCGACGGTGAACCACGACGCGTCGTCGTACCCGGACGCCCACCGCGTCGAGGTGTCACCGTCGACGGCCAGGCCGGCGGTGAACGACGTCCCCGGTTCGATGCCCGAAGCAACCACCGGCCGGTTGAGCGCGATGTTGGTCGTGCTCGTGTGCGGCCGGACGGCGACCCGCAGTACGGCGTCGTACGTCGTTGTGCCGGTGGTGAAGGTGACCGGGACGTCCACGTCACCGAGTGCCGCATCGGCCGGTGGGGTGAGCTGAACGTTCACGGACTGCGTGAACCCGCGCTTGACCGTGAGCGCGGTACTCGATGGGTCCGCCGTCCAGCCGGGCGGTGCGGCGACCTGCAGGGTGCCGCTCACATCGGTCCCGCGCTCGGCGGCGACGCCCACCTGGAAGGTCGAGGTCTCGCCGCGGATGACGTCGGTGCGCTTCTCGTCCACCCGCAGCGCGGCGAGCGGCGTGTCACTCCACAGCGGAACGATCTCCGCAACCGCCGGCGTACCGCTCGTCCACACCAGGCGAATCGCCTCGGCCTCCAGGTCGTGCACGGGCACCTGGGCGTACGCCGCCGCGACCGAACCGACCTTCTGCCAGGTACCGCCGACTTGGACCTCGATGTCAGCCGATCCGATCGACGACGACTGCAGCACGGTGACCCCAGCCAGACCGCGCGGCGCGGACAGTCCAACGCTCAGCGCATCCCCAGGCTGCGGCGCGGCGCTCGGCACATACGCGGTGTCGAGGTTGCCGTCCACGGCTCGCCCGAACGACGATCCCGGTGCGGGCGCCGGCGTACCGCTCGCGGTGAGCGTCGTCTGCCGACCACCGACCGCCTCGACCGAGAACTCGCGAACCACCAGCCAGAAGTCGCTCGTCGTCAGCGACCGGTACCGCACGTAGCGCGCGGTGGTGCCTTCAGACGCGGTCGCCCGCACCTCGGCAGTGGTCGCGCGGGTGAGCTCGGTCCATTGTGAACCGTCGACCGAGTACTCCAGGACCCCCGACGGGATGAAGTCGTTCGGGCTGCCGTCCTTACCCATCAGAAGCTCGATCGCGCCGATCGGCGCCGGGGCCCCGAGGTCGACGCGGATCTCGGACCCCGGACCGGGCGCTCCGCTGCTCCAGAAGAACGTCTCCGGGTCGTTGTCGATCATCCGGGCCGGGACGTTGTCCTGGTACGTGCCCAGGTTCGTCGTCGCGGTCCGGGTGACCTGGATGCCCAGCCAGCGGTCGTGGACCCGGCCGACCTCGGTGATGAGCTCGTCCACAACGCGCTCGCCGATCCGCGGGTAGGTCCCGCTGTGCGGTTGGCGGCCGTCCCGGATCGCCTTCGCCTCCGTGACGAGCGCCGCCGTCTCCTGGCGGATGGTCCAGGCCTTGGCCGCATCGCCGGCGTCGAGCGCCGCGAGCAGGTCGAGCGCGCGACCCATCGCGCGGCCCCACAGCTCGGTGGCCTTGAGCCACGACTCCGCCTCGTCGGTGAAGGCCGGATCGGCAACACCCGACCGGATCTTCGCCGGCGCGGCCGTGATCGCGGCGACCACGGGCCGCAGCCCGGCGATCGCCTGCGCGCGGTCGCCCGCGCGCCAACGCTGCCAGAACTGCGCGACGGCAGCGCCGAACTCGGGCGCACTGTCCAGATGCAGCGTTCCGTCGTACGTGTTCAGGTCGGCAAAGATCCGCAGCGCCGCGGTCGTCGCCTTGTCACCGTCCGCCTGCTCGGCGAGCGCACGCAACCAGGACGCCTGCTCGTCGTACGTCGCCGGGTTCCAACTCAGCTCGGCGAACGAGTACAACGCGACCTGGCTGACCACGGCCTGGTTCATCGGGTTGGAGATGACACCGGCGACGTGCTCGGCGATGCCCGGCTCGCGCCCACTGTACGGCGCGAGCAGCAGCCGGCCCGCCGCGTAGTCGTTGACCGGGTAGTTGTCCCAGATCAAGATGTTGTGCCCGAACACCGCCTTGGCCTGCGCCGCCTGCGTGGCCGTGATCGTCTGCGGCACCACGCCGACACCGGTCCAGTGCACGACCACGTCGCTGTCCAGCTGCTCGCGCAACGCCTTCTTGTACGGCGTTTCGCTGACGTTGTAGTACTCGGTCGGCACCATCTGCAGCGGCGCGACGTCCGGCTTGGTCTCCACCCATTCGCGCTGTACCCGGTTGAGCAGGTCGCTCTGCGCGCGTCCGGCCGCGCCGCCTCCGGTGCCGTACTCGGCGCGGTCCTCGTCGCAATGCCAGGTGTTGTAGTCGATGTCGTCGAGCGGCACGTTGAACGACCGCGCGCCGACGTCGTACAGCGCCTGGAACTTCGCGACCAACGCCTGGAAGTCGGCGTCCGACGTATAGCAGATCGAGAGGCCCGGGGAGAGCGCGAAGGTGAAGTCGACCTTGTTCTGCCGGGCGCGGGTGACGAGTTCGGCGAGCTGCGCCAGCTTGTCCGCCGGGTACGGGTCGCGCCACTGCTCGCGGTGGTACGGGTCGTCCTTCGGTGCGTACTCATAGGTGTTCATGCGGTGCGCGCCGAGGTAGCTGAGCACGCCGAGCCGATCGGCATGCGACCACGGCGTGCCGTAGAAGCCCTCGATCGAGCCGCGGTACCGCATCGTCGGCCAGTCGCGGATCGCGGCACCTGGCATCCAGTCGCGGCCCGGCCGGTCCTGGATCAGCTGGGCGAAGGACTGCGCGGCGTAGAACGTACCGTCGCCGTCGACGCCGTCCAGGACGATGTGACCGCGAGCCTTGGCATCTCGGCCGGCAGCCAGGACATAGCCCTCGACCGGGAGGCCCGTGCTGTCCTTCACCTTCAGCGCTGTGAGCACCGAGGACTCACGACCGAGCCAAATGGTGACCGGCGTACCTGGGTCCGTGCCGTTGGTGGTCCTGACGGTTTTCACGTCGGCTTCGGCCAGGGCCTGACGGACGACGCGCTCGGCGTCGGCGTCGGCGCGTGAGGTCCGGACCAAGCCCACCACCGGAGTCACCGGGAAGCCGTCGGGCCGCTGCGTGAGCTCTTGCGGCTCGGGCGACACCGTGGGAGCTGCGGGTGGGGCAGCCTCGGCTTGCTGTGGCAGAAGAACGATCGGGGCGAGCAAAGCGAGCACGCTGACAGCAGACCGGAGCAAGCGCATGAGTCTCCTCGGGCAGGCGGTGGAAAATAGTTAGCCAGTGCGCAGAAGTGCTCGTCAAGGGTTTACGAAGTTCACCTTCCGACAGATTTCCGGAACATTCCGGAAAAGGGGTGGACCTGCGCCAAGCGGTCGTTCTAGCTTGCGAGAAGCTCGCGCTGCAGGGGTGTGGCGCGGTTGGGGAAAGCAGGCAAGAGATGAGTCCCGACGGACCGGCCGACATCCAGGACATGCGGATCATCCATTCCGCACTGCGTCGCGATCTCGAGCGAACCACGATTGTCGCGTCCGATCCGGCGCTGCTCACCGACACCCGGCGGCAGGCACTGGGTGAGCACACCGCGTGGATGATGCACACGCTGCACCGTCACCACAGCGGCGAGGACGCCGAGGTCTGGCCGGAGATGCGGCGCCGCAACCCGGCCGCGGGTGCACTGCTGGACCGGATGGACGCCGATCACCGGCAGATCGCGGAGCCGATGGACGAGCTGGAATCGGTCGGCAGCCGCTTCGGTGCCGGGACGGCCGATGCCTCAGAACTGCTGGCCGCGGTGGCCCGGTTGAAGGAACCGCTGCTGCCGCATCTGGCGCGGGAAGAGCAGGAAATGATGCCGGTGGTGGCGCAGAGCATGACCCACCGCGAATGGCACGCGCTCACCCAGCGCGCCTTCGTCAAAGGCAAGCCGGTGAAGGAACTGGCGATGGAAGGGCACTGGGTGCTCGACAACGCGCCCACCAGGGATCGCGACCGCATGGTCACGGTGCTTCCCGCCGTCCCGCGCTGGGTGCTGCTCAACCTGATGGGCGGTCCGTACCGGAGGAAGCGCGAGACGTTGTGGGCAGGGACGCCCGCGGCCGACCTCGCGCCGCTGTCCATCGACGACTGTCGCTGAGCTGCGCCGACGGCAGGTGCAGGTCGTTAAGCTGACCCGATCATGGGGTCTTCGGTGCCGGACGGTGGCGACCAGACGCGGTTGCGCCACCTCAACGAGCGGGCGGTGCTCGCCGCGGTGCGCAGTGCCGGGGAGTCCCGCGTCGCGCAGATCGTGGCACAGAGCGGCATCGGACGGACGGCGGTCGAAGAGGTCCTGACCAGCCTGGTCGCACGACGGTGGCTGGTTGAGGAGAGTCCGGCGATCCGCGGCCGGGGCCGTCCGGCGCGGAGCTATCGGTTCCGCTCCGAGGCCGGGTACGTCGTCGGACTCGACATCGGGGCGTACTCCGTGCGCGGCGTCCTGACCGACCTCGACGGCCGCGTACTCACCGAGATCCGGCGGGCGGTGTTACCGGAGCTGCCGCGGCGCTCGCGGCTGCGCACCGCGGATCGCGTCGTGGTGGACTGCGCGAAGGCTGCCGACGTACGGGTCGAGCAGGTGTGGGCGATCGGGGTCGGCAGCACCGGTCTGGTCGATCCCGACGGGACGGTCGTCCAGGCCAATGCCATCCCGGACTGGGCCGGCACCGACCTCAGCGCTCACTTCGGTGCCCCCGTCGTCGTGGCCCACAACGACAGCCAGTTGGCCGCTCTCGCCGAACAGCGACGAGGTGTCCTGCTCGGGTCTCCCGATGCCGACCTGGTGTTCCTGCACGCCGGTCGCCGGACGGGGTTGGCGATGGTGCTCGAGGGACGCCTGCGGCGCGGGGCGTTCGGTGCCGCGGCGGACATGTCGCAGCTGCGCGGGGTCTCGTGGGAACCGGCGCTCGAGTACCTGCATGCCGTGGTCTCCGACGAGATTCCCGTTGTGGACAAGGCGAAACACGCGTTCGCGGCCGCGCGGGACGGTGATCGGGCGGCTCGGACCGCAGTACGGAGGTACGCGCGCGGCATGGCTGGAGCGGCAGCGACGGCGATCGCGATCGTGGACCCGCGAGTTCTCGTTCTCGGCGGTGCGTTCTCGCAGGCGGCGGACGTGCTGCTGGAGCCGTTCGCTGCCGAACTCGCACGCCTGTGCCCACGCGTGCCCGAACTCCGTGCGTCGTCGCTGGGCGCCTGGTGTGTCGCGCTCGGCGCGGCCAGTCACGCGCAGGACGCCGTCGACGCACGGCTGCTCACTGCCACCCGCGGTGCGCTGCCGGACTTGGCCGCCCGCAGCCTCTGAAGCAACCGGGCGCAAGGACCAAACCGGTCCCGAGCCGTTGACGGCGGCCACGCTCGCGGCTATTAATGTCGGAAAGAGGCAATAATGCGCAGTTCCGTGCACACCCTCCGCCCAGGAAGCAGGTTCGCCGTGACCAGTCGGATCCGCCGCCGCACGTTCCTCACCGCCACCGGCGCGGTCGCCACCGCCACCGCGGTCGGTGACGTCGCCTACGCCACCCCGCACGCCCTCGACGACACCTCGGAGTACGTCGACGTCCAGCTCCTGAACATCACCGACTTCCACGGCTATCTGCAGCCGACGACGCCCAGCCAGGGCAGCGTGATCACCGGCGCGGGCGGGGTTCAGGTCACCGTCGGCGGCGCCGGGTACCTGGCCACCCACCTGAAACGATTGCGCGAAGGGCAGCGGAACTCGATCTTCTTCTCCTCCGGCGACAACTTCAACGGCTGGCCGTTCGAGGTCGACGCGCACGCCAACGAGCCGACGATCGAGGTTCTCAACGCGCTCGGCCTGCAGTTCAGTACGGTCGGGAATCACGAGCTCGACCACTCGGTGGAGTTCCTCGTCGACCACATCGAAAAGGGCAAGCCGTACCCGGTCAGCGGCCGTGACGACAACTTCGTCGACTCGACCGGTCACCGCTTCCGGGGCGCGAATTTCCGCTTCTACACGGCGAACATCGTGCACGCGGACACCGGCCGCCCGATCGTCCCGCCGTACAACATCGAATGGGTCGACGCGGGCCGCGGGCGGAAGCTGCCGATCGCGTTCATCCACCTGACGCTGGTCGGCACCGAGACCGGATCGACGTCGTACCAGCCTGGTCTGCGGTCGTTGTCCGACCTTGAGCAGGCGAACAAGCTCGCCGCGCAGCTCAAGCGCCGCGGCATCAACGCGATCGTCATCAACATCCACGACGGCGGCGTCGCCGGCAACGACTACAACGCGGGAACGAACCCGTCCGGCCCGGTCTTCCAGCTGGCGGCGAACGCCTCACCCGACATCTGCGCGATCGTTACCGGGCACTGGCACTGCCGCTTCAACATGATGGTTCCGGACCCGAACGGCGTACCGCGTCCGGTCGTCGAGGCCGGCAATCACGGATCGCTGATCAACGAGATCAACCTCAAGCTCGATCCGCGCACCGGCGAGGTGATCCGCGAGCTGACCCGGTCGACGAACCACGCGAACACCCGCGACGTCCCGCTGGACGAGGAGGTCCAGTACATTGCCGACTACTGGACCGCGCAGGGCAAGAAGCGGTACGCGACGCCGCTGGCCCGGATCACCGCCGACTTCACCCGCACGCTGAACGCGTCCGGCGAGAGCACGATGGGCAACCTGGCCGCGGACTTCGCGTACTGGGACGCCAACCGAAGCCGCGCGGGCCGTGCCGACCTCGCGCTGATCAGCGTCAAACCGGTCTCCGGGTCGAACGCGCTCACCGGCGACCTGCGCTACGCCAAGGGCACCAACGCGTCGGACGAGGACGGCGTCGTCCTCTTCGGTGAGGCGTGGGCCGCCTTCGGGTACGGCAACCCGATCCTGACCGTGACGCTGCCGGGCACTCAGCTGCATGCTGCGTTCGAGGCGCAATGGGTACCGCAGGCCGACGGAACGGAGAAGTTCGCGCCGTTCGCGGTGTCGCACAACGTCAGCTACACCTACGACACCTCGAAGCCGATCGGCCAGCGCGTCGACCCCGCCGCCATCCTGATCGACGGGAAGCCGCTCGACCTGAACCGCGACTACCGGGTCGCCGCGCTCGCGTACACGCTGATCGGCGGCGACGGTACGACGGTCTTCGCGGGATTCACCGACCCGGTCCGCAACGACCGCGATCACGAGGGCTTCATCGCGTACCTGCGCGCGCACCCGGTGCTCACACCCGCACCGCTCGGTCGCGCCCGTCCGGTGAGTTAGGCTGCTGTCACAGATGCTCTGAGATCCGGATGATACGAAAGCGGAAGTATGCCGAAGGCGCCGTCGCGCAGTGCCGTGATCAGGACCGCGTTGCGGGAGCTGCGGGTCCAGCTCGCCCTGCTGAACCATCACGTCGGCTACCAGCTCTCGCTCAAGGACGCCGAGCTGGACTGCCTCGACGTCCTCGCCCGGGACGGGGCGCTCACCCCGAGCGTCCTGGCCCGGCGCACCGGCATCCATCCGGCCACGATGACCGGCATCCTCGACCGGCTCGAGCGCGGCGGTTGGATCGTCCGGGACCGTGATCAAGTGGACCGCCGCCGGGTCACGGTCAGCGTGGTGAAGGAGCGCTCGGCGGAGGTGTATCAGCTGTACCGCGGGATGAACGGCGCCGTCGACCGGATCTGCGCCGACTACTCCCCGGCCGAGCTCGACCTGATCGCGGGTTTCCTGCAGCGCTGTGCCGAGGCCGGCCAAGCCTCGACCGACAAGCTCGCCGCGAGCTGATCGCCGCGAGCTGATCGCCGCGCCTGATCGCCGCGCCTGATCGACGGCACTGATCGACGGCACTGATCGCCAGCCCTGGCAGGCGGCCGGCGGGCAGGGATCCGGCCTGGGTTTGGGGCTGTCTCGTTTCGTAATTGCCGGTGTATGACTACGGAATGACACCTACGCCGGTGGAAGTGCGGCGGGACAGTGTGCGGAGCAGTGGTCTCGACGCGACGGTTCAGCTGCTCAACAGGGTCTACCCGAACCGGACCCGGCTGGTTGGGCGGAATCGCGAGAACGGGTCGCTCGCGCTGAGTACAGCCGAGGTCGGAACGGTGGGCGCGGATCGGAGCCGGTTGCAGATGCACTTCGAGGCCGCCACCGATCCGTGGCGGGACCTGAACGCGGTCTGGCTGATCAAGGGCCGGCTCGGCATCGACGAGCACGCGCTCAGCGCGGGCGACAGCTTCCTGTACTCGATCAAGGAGGGGATGCACTTCCACTCGCAACCGCTCGAGCTGATCGTGGTCCGGATCAGTCAGGCCGATGTCGCCCGCGCCGCCGCCCGCCACTACGGCGTCGTACCGGACGAGCTCTGGCCGACGCAGGGGCGGCCGATCTCGCGCGCGATGAACGCGCATTGGCAGACCCTGTCCGGGTTCGCCCGCCGGACGCTCGCCTCGGCACCGTCGGTCGCGGAGAACCCGCTGATCGCGGGACAGCTCGTCGACTACGTCGCGTCGTCGATGCTGGCGGTCTTCCCGAACGCGACCATGCAACTGTCGCACGTTCCGTCGCCCGGTACGGTCGGTACGGCGACAGTGCGCCGCGCGGTCGCGTTCGTGGAGGCGAACGCGGACCGGCCGATCACGGTCGAGGACATCGCCGCGGCCGCCGGGACCGGGGCGCGGGCACTGCAGTACGCGTTCCGCCGGACCTTTGACTGCACACCACGCGAGTACCTGCGCCGCGTCCGCCTCGAGCGCGCGCACCGCGACCTGCAGGACGCGGTGCCGGGTGAAACCGTGGCCGACATCGCCCTGCGCTGGGGGTTCACGTCGACCGGGTGGTTCACCCGGCACTACCGCGAGACCTACGGGCGCTCCCCCGGCGCGACGCTGCGCGACAACACCTGACGGCGCTGGGTCAGCATCGTCGCGATCTCGTGCCGGTACACCGGCCGCGCGACATCGCAGGTGTGCGTGAGCCGGCGCGTGCGCAGCAGGTGCTGGATGTCGTCGACGCTCACTCCGAGCGCGCTCGCGGCGGTCGACAGCGTCAACCAGCCCCGGCGCAGTACGGCGAGTACCTCGACGTCGTTGCGCCGCAGCGGTAGCTCCTTGCCGTGCGCGGTCAGCAGTCCGGCGCTGATCAGCCGCCGGACGCCGGTCGGTCCGAGACCGAGCAGCACACCGGCCTCCGCGACCGAGATCCACTGGTCGAGCCCGGACTGGACGACGTCGGACAGCCGCAACCGGCGGTGCGCCCGCGACCGCGCGGGCAGATGGCCCGCGCGGACCAGTCCGGCGACGCGCTGCGGTGAGATCCCGAGCAACGCCGCGGCCTGCGCGGTCGTGATCAGCGGGTCCTCCACCATCAACGGTTCCCCGAGCAGCTCGGCCAGTCGGGCACGGTACTCCTTGGCCAGGGCTTCCATTCCCCACCTCCCCCAGGTCGCCGGCGAGGCTGGGGCGTTGACCGGTCCCGCCGGCGAAAATCACGCTCTGTGCTCGATTGATCCATGTCCGGATCGTGGACGCCAGCCTCGGTTGCGCGTTCCGGCGCACGGTTTCGGGTTCCGGCGTACGGGTTGGCCGATGGCCGTCGGGAGCAGATTCGGCCCAGGGATGCGCGGCCGTCGTCCTGGTCGCCAGCGAACGCTGAAACCTGACCATCGCTGATCGAGAGCGCGGGTTTTTCGACAGATTTGATCAGATTTCTCTTGCCGCGAAGGAGTTGCTCGGGGTGAGATGGGCAGATGACGCAAACGCGCGCCGCCGGTACGGCGGAGGGCCGGGAGTTCTCGTACCGGCCGCTCATCTGGCTGGCGGTCGCGACATTCTCGATGGGGATCGACGGGTACGTGCTGGCCGGTCTGCTGCCGCAGATCTCCGGTGACCTCGACGTCACGCCGGCCGCCGCAGGGCAGCTGATGTCGGTGTTCGCGTTCACCGCCGCGCTGGCCGGGCCGGTGCTCGGCACGCTGACGTCGCGGTGGGAACGCCGTACGACGATCGTGCTGTCGCTCGGCGTCTTCGTGCTCGGCAACCTGCTCGTCGGCGTCGCGGCGAACTACCCGATCGCGCTCACCGGACGGATCGTCGCCGCGCTCGGCGGCAGCCTGCTGAACGCGGCCGTCACCGGGTACGTGATCGCGCTGACGCCGGTGCAGCACCACGGCAAAGCGCTGTCGTTCGTGCTCGGCGGGTGGATGACCGCGACCGCGCTCGGCGTACCGGTCGGGCTGCTGCTCGGGCAGTCGAGCTGGCGGTTCCCGATGATCCTGGTCGCGGTGGTCGGCACGATCGCGCTGCTCGGCATCCTGCTGCGGCTGCCCCGCCTGCACCTGCCCGGCGGGACGCTCGTCGAACGCATCCGCCCGCTCGGGCAGCCCAGACTGGTAGCCGGTTTGCTCGTCACCACGGGCATTCTCTGCGCGAGCTACGTCTGCTTCACGTACGCGACGCTGATCCTCGGGCCGCACTTCCACGCCGAGTGGGCGATCATCTTGATCATGTTCGGGTACGGCGTCTCGAGCATGGCCGGCAATGCGGTGACGGGTCGTCTGGTGGACAAGTTCTCCGCTCTGCGCGTGCTCAGCGTCGTGCTGGTCGGGCTGCTGCTCAACGCGGTCCTGGGCATGGTCGCGCTGATGTTCGCGCCGGCGCTGCTGGCGGCGATCTGGGGTCTGATCTGGTTCTTCTCGGCCGGCGTCGGCAACGGCGGAGCGGCCGTACCGCAGCAGGCCCGGCTGGCCTCGATGGCACCCGACTCGGCCGCGATCGTGATGGCGCTGAACGGCAGCGCGATCTCACTCGGCTCGGCGCTCGGCAGCGGCCTGGGCGGTGTCGCGCTGACCGCAGGCGCCGCGCCGAACGGTCTGCTCGGCGTCTCCGCCGGCATCCTCGCGCTCACCGTCGGACTGCATGTCGTGGTCATGCAGCGGTCCCGAACGTAGAATACGGTGATGACCGAAAAACTGCGGATCGTGCTGGCCGCGCGGCCGTCGTACCAGGACATGGTGTTCACGCCGGAGAGCCGCGAGCGGTTGGCCTCGCTCGGCGAGGTCGTCGTGCTGAACGATCCCGGTACGGCGGACGGGTTGACGGCGGTGCTGCCCGGGACCGACGTGCTGATCACCGAGTGGGCCGCGACGCCGCTGACCGCCGCCGTTCTCGATCACGCGGATCGGCTCGGGCTGGTCGCGCACAGCGCGTCCTCGGTCAAGCACTTCGTCACCGAGGAGGTGTTCCGGCGCGGGCTGCGGGTCACGCAGGCCGGGCAGGCGATGGCCGAGCCGGTCGCGGAGGTGTCGCTGGCGTTCACGTTGAGCATGCTGCATCGCCTCCAGCGGTTC
The DNA here is from genome assembly GCF_040649595.1 of Kribbella sp. NPDC048915. NCBI lineage: Bacteria > Bacillati > Actinomycetota > Actinomycetes > Propionibacteriales > Kribbellaceae > Kribbella > Kribbella sp. NPDC048915. The sequence continues at coordinate 36,441 of NZ_JBEZFT010000067.1, forward strand.
GACCACGGAATGCATGCCGGCGAGTGGCGCGGCGCCGTACCTCCGCAGCACGGGCTCTCGTCGTCGCGGATCGGTGTCGTCGGGGCGTCGCGCACCGGTCTCGAGTACATCCGGATGCTCGTCGCCCTCGGGACCGCCGAGGTCGTCGTCTACGACCCGTACCTCACCGCGGAGCGCGCGGCCGAGCTCGGCGTACGGCGGAGCTCGCTCGACGACCTGCTGCGCACGAGCCGGGTCGTCGCGCTGCATGCACCGACGCTGCCCGAAACCCATCACCTGATCGGCGCGCGAGAGCTCGCGCTGATGCCGGACGGCGCGGCCCTCGTGAACACCGCCCGCTCCTGGCTGGTGGACACCGCCGCGCTGCTCGCGGAGTTGCGCAGCGGCCGGATCGATGCCGCGATCGACGTCTTCGACGTGGAACCGCTGCCGCCCGACGATCCGTTCCGCGGCCTGCCGAACGTCCTGCTGACGCCGCACCAGGCCGCGGCCACGGTCGAGTGCTACTTCACGATGGGCGAGATCACGGTCGACGAGATCTCGCGGTACGCCGCCGGCCAACCGCTGCGGTACGAACTGAGCGAGAAGGTCCTTCAGCAGATGGCGTGACGCGCCGGGTTCAGCAGGTCGACACCGATGCGGCGTGGAGGGCGCGCCGGTGCAGCGGGTCGAGGTGGTGCTGGGCCGCGCCGGTCGCGTTCGCGATCGTCAGCGCGATGTCACACCGCAGACCACTGCTGCTCATCGCAGCGATGAGTTCGGCTCGGGGCGGCGGTCTGTACAGGTGTGAGTGAAATCCTGAACAGCACAGGACCGTCGTCGAAGGAGCCGGATGGATCTCGAGGAGGAGTTCGCGCAGTACCGCGGTGAGCTGGTCGCACACTGTTACCGCATGCTCGGATCGCTGCACGACGCGGAGGACGCCGTCCAGGACACGTACCTGCGCGCCTGGCGCGGGCACGCAGACTTCGAGCACCGGTCCTCGGTGCGGACCTGGTTGTACCGGATCGCCACCAATGTCTGCCTCAACCTGTTGCAGCACAGCAGCCGGCGGGTGATTCCGTCCGCACTGGGTGCGCGGTGAACAGCTCACTGCAGCGCGCCCGCGCCGAACTCGCCCGTGCGCGGCCACGTGAGGACGAGCTGAGCGAACCGGACGAGCCGCTGCAGAGGGCCCTGCTGGATCAGTTCCAGTCGGCGATGGAGACCAAGGATCTCGCGGTCCTGGAAGGCCTGTTCAGCACCGACGCCCGATGGGAGATGCCACCGATCCCGACCTGGTTCCACGGCCGGGACGACGTACTGCGCCTGCTCGACGCCAAACTTCGCGCGGGACGCGACCAGCGCGTCCTGGTCGAAACCTCGGCGAACGGTCAGCCGGCCTTCGCGCTGTACATCCGCGGAGCCGACGCGCAGTTCCACGCGCACTCGATCAAGGTGCTGAGCGGCGCCCGGGACACGATCACGGCCGTCCTCGCGTTCCACCATCCTGCTTTGTTCCCGGCCTTCGGGCTGCCTTTGATTCCTGGGAGATCCTGATGTCTTCAGCAACCGTTCTGCGTGGGCTGCACGTCGCCGGCGCGCCGCTCGTCGTGCCGAACGCCTGGGACGCGGCCTCGGCCCACCTGGTCGAGGAAGCCGGCTTCGCCGCGGTCGCGACCAGCAGCAACGCGACGGCGGCGGTCCTCGGGTACGACGACGGCGAGCACGCGCCGGTCGACGACGTCCTGGCGCACGCGGCCCGGATCGTGGGGCGCCAACTCGGTCGCCGACTACGCGGCCCGTCGGGTCGCGCGGGTCAGCTTCGGACCGATGTTCCAGCGCCACCTTTACGCGACCTTCGCTCGTACCTCCCTCACGGCGCTCGCAGCGGACCGCAATCCGTTCACTGCATGAGGTCCGGGACCTCTTCGGCGCGGATGCGGCCGCGGTCGACGGTGGTGGTGCGGGACGTCGTACGGCCGGCGGCGAGTGCTTCCGCGGGGTCCGCCGGGCGGCGGTGGTGCCAGTCGGTGACGGACTGGTAGGCCGCAGCGACGGCGAGCAGACGGTCCTCGCCGAACGGCTTGCCGCCAAGGATCGTGCCGATCGGTACGCCGCCCGACGTGAACCCGATCGGCAACGCCAGCTCCGGCAGGAGGGTCGGCGACGTCTGCACCACCACGTCGCACTGCTCGAACAGATCGGTCAGTACGCGCTCCAGCAGGACGACCTTCGCGCGCTGACCGATCAGGAACTCGCTGGCACCGAGCAGCGCCCCCTGCAACCAGCCGCTCACGGACACACCGAACCCGCGCAGGTCCGAGCGCAGCATCGGGAGGAACGGCTCGCTCCGCTCCGGCAGGCGGACGTTGTTGAAGGCCGAGTTCGTCAGCAGATCCCACTCGTCCGGCATGGTCACGTCGACGATCGACAGCCCGTCGATCCCCGCGAGCACGTCGAGCGCGGCCTTCCGGGCGGCGGCGGTCTCCGACGTACCGCTGGTGTACCCCGGAATGACGCCGACCCGAGTCCGCCAACGTGCACGCACGCGTCGACCCTGCCGGACGGGCGTGGCCGCGGTGACCAGGTCGGGAACCGGCGGAAGCCCTTGCGTCCTTGGGTCCTGCGGGTCCTCACCGGCCATCGCGGTCAGCATGATCGCGGCGTCCATCGCGTCCCGCGCCAACGGTCCCGGGTGGTCGCGCGTGTAGCTGAGCGGGATGATGCCGTGCAGCGAGACCCGCCCCATGGTGGGCTTCAGCCCGGTCAGGTTCTGTGCGTTCGACGGTGCCGTGATCGAGCCGCCGGTCTGCGTTCCGACGGCCGACGTCGCGAGCCGGGCCGCAACCGCGGTCGCCGAACCCGACGACGACCCGCCGGGATCGGTGCTCGGGTTGTGCGGGGTCCAGGCGTTGACGGTCGTGATCCGGCCGTCCGGCGTCGTCGCCCGGGTCGTTGCCAACGGCCCCATTTGGGTCTTGCCGAGGACGATGCCGCCGGCCGTGGTCAGTCGCCGGACGGCGGTCGCGTCGTACGGCGGCACGAAGTCCGCGAACAGGTACGAGTTGGCCGTCGTGGTCACGTCGCGGGTGTAGTAGTTGTCCTTGATCGCCAGCGGGATGCCGTGCAGGGCACTGCCCCGCGCGCGGCCGAGCGCGCGAGCCCGGGCAAGCGCCTGGTCGGCCAGCACCAGGTTGAACGCCTGGTACGTCGGATCGAACGCCTCGATCCGCTCCAGGTAGGCCTTCACCAGGTCCTCGGGCTTCAGTTTGCCTTTGCGGATCAGCGTCGCGGCCTCGGCGATGGTCAGTTCGCTGAGGTCCGTCGAGCGGGCCGGTACGTCGACCAACGCGGGCGTACTCGAGGACGCCGGGGCTGCGTGCGCGACCGCCGGGAGTGCGACCGATCCGACCGCCGTGGCGGCGGCGAGTGCACTCGCGCGGTACAGGAACGAACGCCGGTCGACCTGGTTGTCCTGCGGCGTGCTGCCCTTTGGGCGCATCAGGTCTTCGGCGCTCACCAGGCCTCCCGGGCGACGTCGATGGACGGGTACAGCTTCGGCGGCGCGGCCTGTTGCGCGAGCCGGTCGTCGGCGGCGAACTCGTACGAGCTCAACGGCAGCACGGTGTTGCGCATGAAGCTGCGCAGCCCGGCGAGCGCCGTGTCGCGGCCCGGGCTCCCGGTGTCCGGGTCCGGCGTACTCCCGGCCGGCAACTGGTCGAGATCGATTCCGACGGAGGCCAGACGTGCCCGGATCATCACGTCCAGTTCGGCGTCGGTGGGTTGACTGAGACTCACGAGTCCCCTCCCGGTCGTGGCGGCAACCTGACCAGGCATTTATGTCATGTTCAACTACTTCGCAGGTTTCGCCGGGATGACCGGAACATTGCGGGCGTGGGGTGTGGAATCCGGGCGATCGGGTACGGCGGGGGGTGGAAGGCAACCATCGAGAGAAACGGGGAAGCACCGCGATGGGTATGTTCGACAACATGAAGGACAAGGCCGGCGACGTGGTCGACGATCACGGCGACAAGGTGAGCGAAGGCCTCGACAAGGCCGGCGAATTTGCCAACGAGAAGACCGGCGGCGAGCACGGCGACAAGATCACCCAGGGCACCGACATGGCCAAGGACCGGTTGGACAGCCTGGACGGTCAGGACGACGACATCAACTGACGCGGAGGGGCGGCCGCGGAACATCGACACGTCCGGCGACACCGCGACCGGGTTGCCGACCGCCGACAGCATCGGCAGGTCGGAGTGGC